>NZ_JBNCOG010000002.1:0-203760 GCF_051280745.1 Nocardioides ureilyticus
GGGGAACCCGCTCAGCGGGGTCGGCTTGGCCACGGCTCAGAGCCCCCGGGTGACGCGGCCGGCCGGGCCGCCGTCGATGAGGTAGAGCAGGTACGGGTTGGTGGCGGGCTCGCGCACGACGGAGGTCTTCTCCCCGTGCCGCGGGGGGGGGGGGGGGGGGGGGGGGGGGGGGCCCCCGCCGCGGGGGGGCCGCCCCCCCCCCCCCCCCCCCCCCCCCCCCCCCCACGCTTGGATCAATCGAGCAGGATCAGTTCAGCTCGATGTTGGCGTAGTCCGGCACGCCGAACGCGTTGAGCTCCACGCCCGCGACGTCCTCGGACCAGCCGACCTGACCGGTGGTGAACCACAGCGGGATGACCCGCATGTCCTCGGCGAGGACCCGCTCGGCCTCCTGGTAGAGCTCGTTGGCCTCCTCGACCGACGGCGCCGCGGCGGCCTCGGTGGTCAGGCGCTGGAAATCCTCGTTCGCGAAGCCGTAGTAGTTCGACGACGCGCCCTCGGAGTAGAGCGGCACCAGGAAGTTCTCGATGGACGGGTAGTCCATCTGCCAACCCATGCGGAACAGGCCCTCGACCTCGCGGTTGCCCAGGTCAGTGAGGTAGGTGGCGAAGTCGACCGTCGGGGACGGGGTGCACTCGACGTCGAGCGCCTCGCGGATCGAGTTGCAGACCGCCTCGGTCCACGGACCGTGGTCGCCGTCACCGTTGTAGGTCAGGGTCAGGCCGCCCTGGATGCCGCCGGCCTCGTCCCACAGCGCCTTCGCGGCCTCGGGGTCGTACGTGCAGTTCTCACCGCACTGGCCCTCGATGTAGCCGTCGACGACCGGGGAGACCCAGCCGTCGGCCGGCGCAGCGGCCCCGGCGAAGATCTGCTCGGTGATCGTCTCCCGGTCGATCGCCATCGAGATGGCGGCGCGCAGGCGCGGGTCGTCGAGGCGCTGGTCGACCGTCGGGTCGATGCCCATGGTCTGGATGACGCCCTGCTCGCGGCTGGTGCCCCGGTCCTGGAGGTCCTCGAGCCAGATGTCGTCCTGGAGGACGTTGGTCGGGATCTCGTCGGTCACGTCGAGGTTCCCCGCCACCACGTCGGCGTAGGCCGCGGCCGGGTCGTTGTAGATCTGGAAGGTGATCTTGTCGACGTTGCCCGGGAACTCACCGGAGTAGTCCTCGTTCTTCTCCACCACGATGCGCTCGTTCTGGGTGAACTCGGTCACTGCGTAGGGCCCGGCGGAGACGGGGTTCTGGCCGAAGGCCTCGGGGTCCTCGAAGAAGACCTCGGGGTACGGCGCGAAGGCGGTGTACCCCAGGCGCAGCGGCAGGTTCGACACCTTCTGCTTCGTCTGGATGGTGAAGGTCAGGTCGTCGACGACCTCGAGGCCCGTGAGCTCCTCGGCCGCGGGCATGCCGTTGCCGGCGCACGGGTCGTCGCCGTCACCGGTGCACTGCAGCTCGTCGTAGCCCTGGATCGGCTCGAAGAAGTAGCTGCCCTGGTAGGCGTTGGGGCCGTAGGCGTTGTAGTTCCAGGCGTCGACGAAGCTCTGCGCGGTCACCTGGGTGCCGTCGGAGAACATGTAGTCGTCCTTGAGCTTCACCGTGAAGTTCTGGTTGTCGTCGGTCTCGATCGACTCGGCGATGTCCATGGTCGGCGCCGCGTCCTCGGTGCCGTACTTGATGAGCTTGGCCGTCGTCACGTCGAGGACGTTGCCGCCGCAGGTCTCTGCGGTGTTCCCGGGGACGAGGGGGTTCTCCGGGTTGCATCCCCGGACGGTGATCTCACCGCCGGCCTGGTCGCCACCGTTGTTCTCGGACCCGCTGCCGCCGTCGTCCCCGCCGCACGCCGCGAGGGACGCGGCGAGGAAGATCGTGGAGGAAGCGAGGGCGATGGAGCGTGGAACACGTCGCATCTGTTCTCCCTTTCGTGGTTGCACGGTCCAGACCATTGCGGACCGCGCCGGGAACTCTAGGGGACCGGCCTTCACCTTGCGATCACCCCGGCGTAACGGTTTGGTCTCGACCCGTGGACACACCGGCGTAATCGTTACCGAGTTGTGCATGCAGGGGCCGCGGGCCCGCAGGACTCAGCTCTCGTCGGGCGTCTTCTCGGGCGTCTTCTCGGGCACGGCGTCGACGCCGGCCTCCTTGCGCTGCTCCGGCGTGATCGGCGCCGGGGCGGCCGTCAGCGGGTCGAAGCCGCCACCGGACTTGGGGAAGGCGATGACGTCGCGGATCGAGTCGGCGCCGGCGAGGATCGCGCAGATCCGGTCCATCCCGACCGCGATGCCACCGTGCGGCGGGGCGCCGTACTTGAAGGCGTCGAGGAGGAAGCCGAACTTCTCCTGCGCCTCCTCCTCGCCGATGCCCATCACCGAGAAGACGCGCTTCTGCACGTCCTCGCGGTGGATACGGATCGAGCCGCCGCCCAGCTCGCTGCCATTGCAGACGATGTCGTAGGCGTAGGCCAGTGCGCTGCCCGGGTCGGACTCGAGAGAGTCGAGGAACTCCGGCTTCGGGCTCGTGAACGCGTGGTGCACCGCCGTCCAGGCTCCTGCGCCGACCGCGACGTCGCCGCTGGCGACCGCCTCGCTGGCCGGCTCGAAGAGGGGTGCGTCGACGACCCAGGTGAAGGCGAACGCCGACTCGTCGATGAGCCCGCAGCGCCGGCCGATCTCCAGCCGGGCGGCGCCGAGCAGGGCGCGGCTGGACTTGGTCGCGCCCGCGGCGAAGAAGACGCAGTCGCCGGTCTGCGCACCCACGTGCGCGGCGAGGCCGGCCTTCTCCTCCTCGGAGAGGTTCTTCGCCACCGGCCCACCGAGCGTCCCGTCCTCCTGGAGCAGCACGTAGGCCAGGCCGCGGGCGCCGCGCTGCTTGGCCCACTCCTGCCATGCGTCGAGCTGCTTGCGCGGCTGGGAGGCGCCGCCCGGCATGACGACGGCACCGACGTACTCCGCCTGGAAGACGCGGAACGGCGTGTCCTTGAAGTAGTCGGTGCACTCGACCAGCTCCTGGCCCATCCGCAGGTCGGGCTTGTCCGAACCGAACCGCGCCATCGCCTCGGCGTAGGTCATCCGCGGGATCGGGCGCGGGATCTCGACGTCGATGAGGGCCCACATCTGCGCCAGGACGTCCTCCATCAGCGCGATGACGTCCTCCTGCTCCACGAAGGACATCTCGATGTCGAGCTGGGTGAACTCCGGCTGCCGGTCGGCACGGAAGTCCTCGTCGCGGTAGCAGCGCGCGATCTGGTAGTACCGCTCCAGGCCGCCGACCATGAGCAGCTGCTTGAACAGCTGCGGGCTCTGCGGCAGGGCGTACCAGCTGCCGGGGTGCAGGCGCGCCGGGACGAGGAAGTCGCGGGCGCCCTCCGGGGTGCTCCGGGTCAGCGTCGGGGTCTCCACCTCGACGAAGCCGTGCCGGTCGAGCACGTCTCGGGCGGCCTTGTTGACCTTGCTGCGCAGCCGGATGGCCGAGGCGGGGCCCGAGCGGCGGAGGTCGAGGTAGCGGTGGCGCAGCCGGACCTCCTCCCCCACGTCGACGTGGTCGCTGATCGGGAAGGGCAGCGGTGCGGCGGCGCTGAGGACCTGCACCTCGTTCGCGACGACCTCGATGGCGCCGGTCGCGAGGTTGGGGTTCTCGTTGCCCTCCTTGCGCGCGGTCACCTCGCCGACGACCTTGAGGCAGTACTCCGCGCGCAGCTGGTGGGCGACCTCCTCGTCGCGGATGACGACCTGGACGACGCCGCTGGCCTCGCGCAGATCGATGAAGGCGACGCCCCCGTGATCGCGTCGGTTGGCCACCCACCCGGCGAGGGTGACGGTCTGGCCGACGTGCTCGGCGCGGAGGGCGCCGGCGTCATGGGTGCGGATCACTGCTGCTGCTCCTTGGGTCGGTCGGTGCGTTCGGTGGTCGAGCGTGTCGAGACCACCTTCGGTCGGAGGTCGTCGGTGGGCGGGGTCCAGGTGGCCGGATCGGCCGCGACCTGCTCCCCCGTGCGGATGTCCTTGACCTGGTGGCCGTCCTCGCCGGTGAACCAGACGTACGGGATGCCCCGGCGCTCGGCGTAGCGGATCTGCTTGCCGAACTTCTGGGCCGCGGCCGCCACCTCGCAGGCGACTCCGTTGCGGCGCAGCGCGGTCGCGACGTCGTCGGCCTCGGCCCGCGTCTCCTCGCTGGTCAGGGCGACGAGCACGGCGGAGGGGACCTTCCGGTCGGCCACGAGCACCCCGCGGTTGAGCAGCGGCACGAGCACCCGGCTGACGCCGAGCGAGATGCCGACACCCGGGTACGTCGTCCGGCCGTCGCTGGCCAGGGCGTCGTAGCGCCCGCCGGAGCAGATCGACCCGAGGGACTCGCTCCCCTCGAGGCGGGTCTCGAAGACCGTCCCGGTGTAGTAGTCCAGGCCACGGGCGATGGAGAGGTCGGCCTCGATGGTGACCTTCTCGCCGGCGAGCGGCGCGCACCGGCGCACCAGCTCCGCCAGCTCGGCCAGCCCCTCCTCGAGCAGCGGGTCGGTGACACCGAGCGCGCGGACGCGGTCGACGAAGGAGTCGTCGCTGCTCCGGATCGTCGCCAGCTCGAGGCAGCGGTCGGCTTGCTCCGGGGTGAGGCCGGCCTCGTCGACGAGCAGGCCGTGCACGCTCTCGACGGGGAGCTTGTCGAGCTTGTCGACCAGGCGCATGACCTCGGCCGGGTCCGGAGCGCCGAGACCGGCGTAGAAGCCCTGGATCAGCTTGCGGTTGTTGACCTGCAGCCGGAACGGCGGCAGGAAAGTGAGGGTCGACAGCGCCTCCACCATCACTCGCGCGACCTCGACGTCGTGGTGGAAGGGCAGCTCGTCCTTGCCGATGATGTCGATGTCGGCCTGGGTGAACTCGCGGAACCGACCCTCCTGCGGCCGCTCGCCCCGCCACGCCTTCTGCACCTGGTAGCGGCGGAAGGGGAACTCGAGCTTGCCGGCGTTCTCGAGGACGAACCGCGCGAAGGGGACGGTGAGGTCGAAGTGGAGGCCGAGGCCGGAGTCGGTCGCGCTGTCGCTCTCCTGCAGCCGCCGCAGGACGTAGACCTCCTTGGAGGTGTCGCCCTTGCGCAGCAGCTGGTCCATCGGCTCCACGGCGCGCGTCTCGATGCCGGCGAAGCCGTGCAGCTCGAAGACGCGTCGCAGCGTGTCGACGACCTGCTGCTCGACGACGCGCTGCTCCGGCAACAGCTCGGGGAACCCGCTCAGCGGGGTCGGCTTGGCCACGGCTCAGAGCCCCCGGGTGACGCGGCCGGCCGGGCCGCCGTCGATGAGGTCGAGCAGGTACGGGTTGGTGGCGCGCTCGCGCCCGACGGAGGTCTGCTCGCCGTGGCCCGGCAGGACGACGATGTCGTCGGGCAGCGTGAGCACCTTCTCCCGCAGGCTCCGCAGCATCGTCGGGTGGTCTCCGCCGGGAAGGTCGGTGCGACCGATGGAGCCGGCGAAGAGCAGGTCTCCGGAGAACATGACCTCGCTGACGTCTGGTCCTGAGCCGGTCGCAGGGCCCTGCTCCTGGTACGGCGTGCGGAAGGTGACCGAGCCCTCGGTGTGGCCGGGGGTGTGGTCGACGACGAACCGGAGGCCGGCCAGCTCGAGCTCCTGGGAGTCCGAGAGCTCCCGGACGTCGTCCGGCTCGGCCCACTCGTAGCTGCCACCGAGCAGCATCTGAGTCGTCTCGCGGGACATGCCGGCCATCGGGTCGGTCAGCAGGTGCCGGTCGTCGGGGTGGATCCACGCGGTGGCGTCGTAGGTCCCGGCCACCGGAGCGACGCACCACATGTGGTCGACGTGGCCGTGGGTCACCAGGACCGCGACCGGCTTGAGCCGGTGCTCGCGGACCACCTGGGCCACACCCTCCGCGCTGTCCTTGCCGGGGTCGATGACGACGCACTCGGTGCCCGCGCCGGTGGCGGCGACGTAGCAGTTCGTCCCCCAGGGACCCGCGGGGAATCCGGCGATCAGCACCGGCTCAGGCTACCGGGCACGGTCGGCTGCGCCCGCACCGGTGCGGCCGGGTGACTAGCATGGCGCCCGTGCGTGCGAGCCGCGCGCCGACCACCGACGCGAGGGACCAGCAGTGACGAGCCATGAGTGGGGCCGAGTCGACGACGACGGCACCGTCTACGTCCGGACCGCTGACGGGGAGCGCTCCGTCGGCCAGTACCCCGAGGGCACGCCCGAGGAGGCGCTGACGTTCTTCACCGAGCGCTACGACGCCCTCGCCTTCGAGGTCGAGCTGCTCGAGCAGCGGGTCCGCTCGGGGGTGCTGTCCCCCGAGGAGGCGACCGAGTCCGTCAAGACCGTCCGTGCGCAGGTGACCGACGCGCACGCGGTCGGTGACCTGGCCGCGCTCGGGGCCCGCCTCGACGCGCTCGCGCCGGTGATCGCGAGCCAGCGCGAGCAGCGCAAGGCGGAGAAGGCCGCGCGGTCCGCCGAGGCGAAGGCGGCCAAGGAGAAGCTGGTCGGCGAGGCCGAGAAGATCGCCGAGGGCTCCGACTGGCGCCACGGCGCGAACCGCCTGCGCGACCTGCTCGAGCAGTGGAAGGCGCTCCCCCGGATCGACCGGCCCTCCGACGACGCCCTCTGGAAGCGCTTCTCCACCGCCCGTACGGCCTACACCCGGCGCCGCAAGGCGCACTTCGCCGAGCAGAACGAGAAGCGCGACGCGGCGCGGCAGGTCAAGGAGCGGCTGGTCGTGGAGGCCGAGGCGCTCGCCGGCTCCACCGAGTGGGGCCCCACCTCGGGCCGCTACCGGGACCTGATGCGGGAGTGGAAGGCGGCCGGGCCGGCGCCGAAGGAGGTCGACGACGCGCTGTGGAAGCGGTTCCGCGGGGCGCAGGACCAGTTCTTCGGCGCGCGCGACGCCGCCGCGGCTGAGCAGGACCAGGAGTTCGCCGCGAACGCGGAGGTCAAGGAGCAGCTGCTGGTCGAGGCCGAGGCGCTGCTGCCGGTGCGGGACCTGGACACCGCCAAGCGGGCGTTCCGCGACATCGCCGAGCGATGGGACGCCGCGGGGAAGGTGCCGCGGGACCGGATGAAGGAGCTCGAGGGCCGCATCCGGAAGGTCGAGCAGGCCATCCGCTCCGTCGAGGACGACCAGTGGAAGCGCTCGGACCCGGAGAAGTCCGCCCGCGCGTCGGACATGGTGCTCAAGCTGGAGTCGGCGATCGCCGAGGTGCAGGCGAAACTGGACCGCGCCCGGGCCGCCGGGGACGAGAAGAAGGTGCGCCAGCTCGAGGACGACCTCGCCTCGCGCCAGCAGTTCCTGGAGATGGCTCGCAAGGCCTCGGCCGAGTTCTCCGGCTGAGCCGACCGACGGTCGAGGAAGGCGCCCAGCGCCGACCCCGCCGGTTGAGGAAGGCGCGCAGCGCCTGTCTCGAAACCCCACCCCCACGATGGCCGGTTTCGAGACGGTTCCCAGCGGAACCTCACCAACCAGCCGACTCCCTCAACCAGCCGACCGGCCAGCCGCTAGGACGTGACGCGGTAGGCGTCGAAGACCCCGGGCACGCCGCGGACGGCCCGCAGCACCGTGTCGAGGTGCTTGGCCTCGGCCATCTCGAAGGTGAACCGGGTCTTCGCCACCCGGTCCCGGGTGGTGGAGAGGCTGGCGCTCAGGATGTTCACGTGGGCGTCGGACAGCACCATCGTGATGTCCGAGAGCAGCCGCGCCCGGTCCAGCGCCTCGACCTGGATGTTGACCAGGAAGGTGGACGACCCGGTCGGCGCCCACTCGACGTCGAGCAGCTTCTCGGGCTGGCTCTTCAGCGAGGCGGCGTTCGTGCAGTCCTGCCGGTGCACCGAGACCCCGCCGCCCTTGGTCACGAAGCCGAGGATGTCGTCGGGCGGCACGGGCGTGCAGCACTTGGCCAGCTTCACCCACACGTCGGGCGCGCCCTTCACGATGACGCCGGCGTCACCGCCGGTCGCCACCTTCGACCGGCCGCGACGACCCGTGATGGTGACCGCCTCGGCGAGGTCCTCCTGGGCGGCGTCGCTGCCGCCGTGCACCTCGATGACCCGCTTGACCACCGCCTGCGCGGAGAGGTTGCCCTCCCCGACCGCAGCGTAGAGGGCCGAGACGTCGGCGATCTTGAAGTGCTCGGCGGCCAGCATCAGCGACTCGTGCGACATCAGCCGCTTGAGCGGGAGCCCCTCCTTGCGCATGAGCTTGGCGATCTGCTCCTTGCCCTGCTCGATCGCCTCCTCGCGGCGCTCCTTGGAGAACCACTGACGGATCTTGGAGCGGGCCCGGGGTGACCGGACGAAGGTGAGCCAGTCGCGGGAGGGACCGGCGTTCTCCGACTTCGAGGTGAAGACCTCGACGACGTCGCCGTTCTCGAGGGTCGACTCCAGCGGGACGAGGCGTCCGTTGACGCGCGCCCCGATCGTGTGGTGGCCGACCTCGGTGTGCACGGCGTAGGCGAAGTCCACCGGCGTCGAGCCCGCCGGCAGCGCGATCACGTCACCGCGGGGGGTGAAGACGTAGGTCTCCGCCCGGTTGATCTCGAACCGCAGCGACTCCAGGAACTCGCCCGGGTCCTCCACCTCGTTCTGCCAGTCCAGCAGCTGCCGGACCCAGGTCATGTCGCCCCCGGACGAGGACTGTGCGTCGGCGCGGCGGTCGGTGTCGACGCCGGCTCGGCCGTCCTCCTTGTACTTCCAGTGCGCCGCGACGCCGTACTCCGCGCGCCGGTGCATCGCGAAGGTCCGGATCTGCACCTCGACCGGCTTGCCCGCCGGGCCGATGACCGTCGTGTGCAGCGACTGGTACATGTTGAACTTCGGCATCGCGACGTAGTCCTTGAACCGACCCAGGACCGGGTTCCACCGCGAGTGGAGCACGCCGAGGACCGAGTAGCAGTCGCGGTCCTCGTCGACGAGGACCCGGATGCCGACCAGGTCGTAGATGTCGGAGAAGTCGCGGCCTCCGACGATCATCTTCTGGTAGATCGAGTAGTAGTGCTTGGGCCGGCCGGTGACGGTCGCCCGCACCTTCGCCTCGCGCAGGTCGTTCTCGACCTGGCTGATCACCTCGGCGAGGAACTGGTCGCGCGACGGCGCCCGCTCGGCCACCATCCGGACGATCTCGTCGTAGATCTTCGGGTGGAGCGTCGCGAAAGCGAGGTCCTCCAGCTCCCACTTCAAGGTGTTCATGCCGAGCCGGTGGGCCAGCGGCGCGTAGATGTCGAGCGTCTCGCGGGCCTTGCGCTCCTGGGTCTCCTGCTTGACGTAGCGCAGGGTGCGCATGTTGTGCAGCCGGTCCGCGAGCTTGATGACCAGCACCCGGATGTCGCGCGACATCGCGACGATCATCTTGCGGATCGTCTCGGCCTCGGCGGTGTCGCCGTAGACGACCTTGTCCAGCTTCGTCACGCCGTCGACGAGCTGGGCGACCTCGTCGCCGAAGTCCTTGCGCAGCTGGTCGAGGGTGTACGGCGTGTCCTCGACCGTGTCGTGGAGCAGCGACGCGACCAGCGTCGGCTCGGTCATGCCGATGCCGGCGAGGATCGTGGTGACCGCGAGCGGGTGGGTGATGTAGGGGTCACCGCTCTTGCGCATCTGGCTGCCGTGCATCTCCTCCGCGACCGTGTAGGCGCGCTCGAGGAGGGCCAGGTCGGCCTTGGGATGGTTCGCCCGGACCGCGCGGAAGAGCGGCTCCAGCACGGGGTTGCCCGGCTGGTTCTTCGTGCCCATCCGGGCCAGCCGGGCCCGCATGCCGCGGGTCGAGGACGGCGGAGCACCGGCGCCCTCCGCCGGGCGCGGCCGGGGCGGCCGCGGCTTCGCCGGTGCGCGCCCCCCACCCGGGGCCGGGGTGCGGTCCTCGGTCACCACAGCAGTCTAGGCACAGGCGCCGAGCTCAGATGACGGCCAGGCTGTGCACCGGCAGGTCACCGGCCAGCTCCCGGCCGCCCAGGGCGCCCAGCTCGAGCAGGACGCTGACGGCGGCGGGCTCGGCACCGCACCTCTCGATCAGCTCGCGGGTGGCGCGGACGGTGCCGCCGGTCGCCAGCACGTCGTCGACGAGCAGCACCCGCTCCCCCGCGGAGAGGGCGTCGCGGTGCAGCTCGAGCGTCGCCTCGCCGTACTCGAGGGAGTAGGAGACCGCGTGCGTCGCGCGCGGGAGCTTCCCCGCCTTGCGGACCGGCACGAACCCGGCTCCGAGGGCGAGGGCGACCGGTGCGGCGAGGATGAAGCCGCGGGCCTCCATGCCGACGACCTTGTCGACCACCGTCCGGCCCTCCGCGTCCCGGCCGGCGTCGGCGAGGGCCTCGACCACGGCGGTCAGGCCGTCGTGGTCGGCCAGCAGCGGGGTGACGTCCTTGAAGACGATCCCCGGCTCGGGGAAGTCGGGGACGTCGACGACGAGCCGGTCCAGCGCGGCTCGCCCCGCTGCGGCGTGGGCACCCGCGGCTGCGCGCGACACCTCAGCCCTTGCCGCGCTTGGACCGGGTCTGCCGGGTCGGTTGCACCCGCCCCGCGGCACCGCTCGGACGTACCTCACCCTTGGCGGGCGGCACGACCCGGCCGCGACCGGAAGCCTCGGGGTGACCCGCGGCCGGTGCGGCGGGAGGTGCGGTCGGGCGCTGGTCCTCGGGGCGCTCCCCGCCGAGGAGCTCCTCGTCGCGCTCGGGGTCCCACGCCGGCTCGTCGGCGACCGGCATGTCGTCGGCGAACGACGGCACCGAGGCGTACGGGTCCGCAGCGGCACGGGCACGTGCCTTGGCGCGTCGCTCCTGCAGCTTGATCTCGGTCTCGTTCGACTTCAGGTGCACGAGGACGCGCGGCGCCAGGAACACCGAGGAGTAGACGCCGGCGGCCATGCCCACGAACTGGGAGAGCGCCAGGTCCTGCAGCGAGCTGGCCCCGAGCTGGATGGTGCTGACCCAGAGGATGGCGCCGATCGGGATGAGCGCCACGATGCCGGTGTTGATCGAGCGCACGAGGGTCTGGTTGACGGCGAGGTTCGCCGCGTCGGCGTACGACTGGCCCGGCTGGCGGTACTCGTTGGTGTTCTCGCGCACCTTGTCGAAGACGACGACGGTGTCGTAGAGCGAGAAGCCGAGGATGGCCAGGAGTCCCGTGACGGCCGACGGCGTGACCGGGAAGCCTGACAGCGCGTACACGCCGACGGTGATGGCGATGTCGTGGAAGAGCGCGACCATGGCCGCGATCGACATCTTCCACTCGCGGAAGTACAGCCAGATGAAGATCATCACCAGGCCGAGGAAGACGGCGACGCCGATGATCGCGCGCTCGGCGACCTGTTGGCCCCAGCTCGCGCCGATCTCGTCCTGGGAGATGTCGTTGACCGGGTCCGCGACGTCGACGGTCTCGGCGATGACGCTGGTGACGGCCTCGTTCGCCTCCGGCGAGAGGTCCTCGGTCTGCACGAGCAGCGAGTTGCCCGCGGTCGTCACCACCGCGTTGCCCGCTCCCTCGATGCCGGCGTCGTCGATCGCCTGACGCAGCGCGTCGGCGTCCTCCTGGGTCGCGGGCTCGGTGGCGGCGACCCGGAACTGGGTGCCGCCGGTGAACTCGATGCCGAAGTTGAGGCCCTTGACGACCACGATGCCGATCGCCAGCCCGACGAGGGCCGCGGTGATGGCGTACCACAGCGGCTTGCGACCGATGAAGTCGATCGACCGGCCGCCGTTGTAGAGCTCGTTGCCGAGCCGGGAGAACTTGCCCATCAGGCCCTACCTCCTGCGGGGACCCGGTCCATGCCGAGCGTCTCGGGGCTGAGGCCGGAGAGGCGGCCGCCGCCGTTGAAGAACCGGTAGCGCGCGAGGTACGACACCGCCGGCTTGGTGAACCAGAACAGCACGGCGAGGTCGATCAGCGTGGAGAGGCCGAGCGCGAAGCCGAACCCCTTCACCGCGCCGGTCGCGAAGATGTAGAGCACCGCCGCCGAGAGCAGCGAGACCGTGTTCGCTGCGAGCCGGGTGACCCGCGCGCGCTTCCAGCCGGTCTCCACCGCGACCCGCATCGACTTGCCCTCGCGCATCTCGTCCCGGATGCGCTCGAAGAAGAGGATGAAGGAGTCGGCGGTGACACCGACCGCGATGATGAACCCGGCGATGCCCGGCAGCGTCAGCGTGAAGCCCGCGGTCTCCGACAGCAGCAGCACCAGCGCGTAGGTGACCAGGGCCGCGACGGCCAGGGAGCCGAGCACGACGAGGCCGAGCCCGCGGTAGTAGAGCAGGCAGTAGAGCATCACCAGGCCGAGGCCGGCGGCGCCGGCCCACAGCCCCGCCTCGAGCTGGTTGCCGGCGAGCGAGGGACCGATGGTCTCGGTCGACACGTCGTCCTGGAAGGCGATCGGCAGCGCGCCGAACTTCAGGCTGGTGGCCAGGCTCTGGGCGCTCGCCTCGGTGAAGCTGCCCGAGATCTGCGCCTCGCCGTTGCTGATGACGTTGTCCATTCTCGGCGCGGAGATCACCTCGCCGTCGAGCACGACCGCGAACTGGCCGCCGTTGTTGAACAGCTTTCGCGAGATGTCGGCGAAGGTCTCGGTGGCCTCGCCGTTGAAGCTCAGCGTGACGACCCACTCGGTGCCGGTCTGGGGGATCTGGGCGGCGGCGTCGGTGAGCTGGGTGCCCTCGATCGCCGCGGCGGAGAGGAGGTACTTGACGGGCGGGAGGCTTTCGTCCTCCTCGGAGTACTCGCAGGTGACCAGCGGCCGGTCGGGGTCGTCAACGACGCTGAGCCCCTCGTCCTCGGGCGGGCACTGGAACTCGTTGTACGCCTCGATGGCGGCCTGGTTCGGGGAGTCGACCCACTGCAGCGGCTGGTCGACCTGCTCACCACCCTCCGGCGGCTCGATCGGCTGGACGCCCTGGGACGGGCCCTCGCTCGGCTCCTCGGTGGCGTCCTCCGAGGGCGCGTCGCTCGGCTCCGCCGCCGGGAGACCGGCGCGGGCGAAGCCGACCGGCGCCCGGTTGCTGGCGCCATCCTGGTTGCCAGCTCCGTTGCCTGCGCCGTTGCCTGCGCCGTTGCCGGCTCCGTTGCCTGCGCCGTTGCCGCCCTGGTCGCCACCCGAGTTCGGCTGGACCTCGACGGTCGAGCCTTCGGGCAGACCGGTGCTCGGGTCCACCGTCGGGGCCGGCGCACCGGTGGCGCACGGGCCCGGGACGACCTCGGAGCAGGCGACCAGGCGGAAGCGGAGCTGCGCCTGCCGCTTCACGGTCTCGATGAGGTCGCGGCGCTGGGCACCGGGGATCTCGACGACGATCAGGTTGTCGCCCTCGACGACGACGTCCGCCTCGGTGACGCCGCCGCCGTTGACTCGGCTGTCGATGATCTGGCGCGCCTGCTCGAGGCTGTCGGCGGCCGGCTCCTCGTCGGTGGCGACCAGGGTGATCCGGGTGCCGCCCTGGAGGTCGAGGCCGAGCTGGGGCTTCCAGTCACCGGCCAGGGCCACCAGGCCGTAGAGCAGGGCCATTCCGACGAAGAACGCCACCAGCGTGCGTCCCGGGAGGGGCTTGCGTGCCATCTCAGATCTCCTTCGGCTCGTCGTCGACGAGCCCCTGCTGGGGGGCGATCGTGCCGATCGCACCGCGGGCGACCGTCACGACGACGCCCTCGGCGAGCTCGAGCCGGACGGTGTCGTCATGCAGCTCGCGGACGGTACCGAGGAAGCCGGAGGTCAGGACGACCTCGTCTCCTACCGTCAACGACGACTGCATGCGGGCGAGTTCCTTCTGGCGCCGGGAAGCCGGCCGGATGATGAGGAGCCAGAAGAGGAGTGCGATGCCCACCAGGGGCAACAGGGAGGCGAGCTCCTGCACAACGAGACCTCTCGAGCGGTGACGGGGAGGCCGCGCAGCCGGGCGAGTCCCGGGGCAGCCGACGGGAGAGCATACCTAGCCGACCACCCGAACGGACGAATCCCGCGGCGCCGGCGGGTGCCCCTCAGTCGTCGAAGAGGGTGCCCTCGTCAGCCGCTGCCGCCGGCGCGGCGAGCCCGAGGTGCGCCCAGGCCGCGGGCGTCGCCACCCGACCGCGCGGCGTGCGAGAGAGGAAGCCGTTGCGGACCAGGAACGGCTCGGCGACCTCCTCGACGGTCTCGCGCTCCTCCCCCACGGCCACCGCGAGGGTCGAGACACCGACCGGCCCGCCGCCGAAGCGGCGGCAGAGCACGTCGAGCACCGCCCGGTCGAGGCGGTCCAGACCCAGCTGGTCGACCTCGTAGAGGTCGAGTGCCGCTTCGGCGACCGGTCGGGTCACCGTGCCGTCGGCACGGACCTGGGCGTAGTCCCGCACCCGGCGCAGCAGGCGGTTCGCGATCCGGGGGGTCCCCCGCGACCGCATGGCGATCTCGGCGCTGCCGTCGTCGGTGAGCTCCACCCCGAGCAACCCCGCCGAGCGGTAAACGATGAGGTCGAGCTCGGCCGGCTCGTAGAACTCCAGGTGGGCGGTGAAGCCGAACCGGTCGCGGAGGGGTCCGGGCAGGAGCCCAGCGCGCGTGGTGGCCCCGACCAGCGTGAACGGCGGGATGTCGAGCGGGATGGCCGTCGCACCCGGCCCCTTCCCGATGACCACGTCGACCCGGAAGTCCTCCATCGCCATGTAGAGCATCTCCTCGGCCGGCCGGGACATGCGGTGGATCTCGTCGACGAAGAGCACGTCGCCCTCGTTCAGCCCGCTGAGGATCGCGGCCAGGTCGCCGGCGTGGGTGATCGCGGGGCCGCTGGTCAGCCGCAGCGGCACGGACATCTCGGCGGCGATGATCATCGCGAGGGTCGTCTTGCCGAGCCCGGGTGGACCGCTGAGGAGCACGTGGTCCGGCGCCCGCCCGCGGCGCCGCGCCGCTTCCAGGACCAGGCCGAGCTGGTCCCGCACGCGTGCCTGGCCGACCACCTCGTCGAGGCTGCGTGGACGGAGCGCGGCCTCCACGGCCCGCTCGTCACCCTCGGCCTCGGCGGCGGTCAGCGACCGGAGGTGGGTGTCCTCGGCGGTGTCGAGTTCGTCCTCGTGGAAGGGCACCGGGCTCAGGCCTTGCTCAGCGTGCGCAGCGCGGCCCGCAGGAGCGCGGCGACGTCGGGGGCGTCGCCGGGCTGGCCCTCGGCTTGGGGCCCGACGGCGTCGACGGCCTTCTCGGCGTCCTTGGTCGACCAGCCCAGCCCGACCAGGCCCTGGCGGACCTGGTCGCGCCACGGCGCCTCGCCGGCCACCGGAGCGGTGCGCGCGGGACCGCCGGTGGGCGCGCCGATGCGGTCCTTGAGCTCGAGGATGATGCGTTGCGCGCCCTTCTGCCCGACACCGGGCACCTTGGTCAGGGTCTTGACGTCGTCGGCGGCGATCGCGCGGCGCAGGTCGTCGGGGCTGAGGACCGCGACCATCGCCTGGGCGAGCTTCGGGCCGACGCCCGAGGCGGTCTGGACGAGCTCGAAGACGGCCTTCTCGTCCTCGTCGGCGAAGCCGAACAGGGTCAGGGAGTCCTCGCGCACGACCATGCTCGTCGGCAGGGTCGCGGCCTGCCCGGGGCGCAGGCCGGCGAGGGTGCCCGGGGTGCAGAGCAGCTCCAGCCCCACGCCACCGACCTCGACGACGGCGCTGGACAGGGTGACCGTGGCGACCTGGCCGCGGACGAAGGCGATCAACTGGTGCTCCTCTGTCGCTGGTCGAGCTCGTCGAGACCACGCGCCGCGGCGACGGCGGCGTCGATGCGGGCCTGGGCGCCGCCGCGCCAGATGTGGGTGATGGCCAGGGCGAGGGCGTCGGCGGCGTCGGCGGGCTTCGGCACGCCGCCCAGCCGGAGGATGCGGGCGACCATCAGGCCGACCTGGGCCTTGTCCGCGCGGCCGTTCCCCGAGACCGCGGCCTTGACCTCGCTGGGGGTGTGCAGGGCGACCGGGAGGCCACGTCGGGCGGCGCAGACCATGGCGATCCCGCTCGCCTGTGCCGTCCCCATGACGGTGCTGACGTCGGAGCGGGCGAAGACGCGCTCGACGGCGACTGCGTCCGGCTGGTGCTCGTCGAGCCAGGCGTCGACGCCCTTCTCGATGGTCACCAGGCGCTCCGCGACCGGCCGGTCGGAGCTGGTCCGCAGGACGTTGACGTCGACCAGGGTCAGTGGCCGGCCGACGTTCCCCTCGACCACGCCCATGCCGCAGCGGGTCAGGCCGGGGTCGATCCCGAGCACGCGCATGGCAAACCTTCCCTCGAACTCCTGTTCGGGAGAAGGCTAACCTGCGCATCCACCGAGTCCGCCAGACACGCACGCCCGACACGTTTCATTTCTTGGCAGCGATTCGATTGGGGCCCGACAGCGCCAACAGGGTCCATTGGCGGCATCCATCGGCCGTGCCCGAGCGCCGGCGTATACCGACCTGCCGCCGGAGCGCCGCGCAACCAGCGCTCACCTCGGCGGTGGCGACCCCGCTAAGCGATTGGGTCTGAACACGTCAATTGGAGAGGCCACTGCGCACCCGGCATGACCGGGCTGAGCAAGGATCATTCCCAGGCGAGGGCACGCGAGCACATCGAGCAGTTCACACCCGCCGGCTATCAAGGCACCCGGTTTCATCCACGCTCGTGGTTGCCGGCGCACCCGGACGGAAGGTCGGCAGAGCCGCGCGGCGCTCGTGATCACGTAAGCCTTGTCGGCTGGCATGACGAACGGCGCGAGGGTCCTACCATTCACGGAACCGACGTCCGCTTCCGGGCACGAGCCGTATGCAGACGTTCACAAAGCAATTTCCGCCAACTCCAGGTATTCACGGCGTCACTCGAACGCCCAACCGAGAAACTGTCCCTGACTTCACCCCGGACCTCTGCCGCCCGGGGAACCCCGCATAGCTGACCTGCATCCGCAGGCCTCAACTGCAAATAACACCCCGGTCGCTCGCTCGACACGCAGATGGCCCCTGATTATGGCATGGAGGACCCGATTGCGAGCCGGCGTGGTCCCGCCTTCGGAACCACGCCGACCACGAAAACCTCCCGCCGCCTATTCTGACAATGAGATGAAATCCCTACTGCCAGCGGTAAGCGCCGCCAAGGAAACCAGGCTGAACCATCGCCCGCACCGTCTTCCTTCCCGCGACACCACGGTGACCGGGGCTACCCCAATCAACACGGCCGGAGCCACTCGTTCCGCAGCCTAGCGAGTACCAGCGGTTCACGTAATCCTGCTTCTTGTTGGACCACCGGTGCCCGCGTCCCTCTACACAAATCCGACCATTGCTGTAGGGCGGAACCTGCCACGTGTACCCCACCTGATGTCCAGTGAAGTCGGGTCCGATCGTCAGGCAGTCGTCTCGCGACACCGCCCAAGTCCCATAACCGGCGACTGCCGACTTCCACTCACTGCACGATGCCGCAGATGAGACCTTAGACGATATCTCACGAGCGACAGGTCGCGTGTCCTCCGCAGATTGAGCGCTCGCGCTCGTGCCAAAACTTGACGAGATCGCCACACTGAAGGCAGCGACACCAAGGGCAAAACCGTGCTTGAAATGCATCCGAACTCCATCCCGAGAGCAGTCTTATACTGCTTTCGAGAAACGTACGCGAGGCAGACCCGAGGGTCAAGGGAAGAAGAGAGATTCCATCACTAAGGCCGTGTGCGACTTTCGCCGACTATGGCATTGTCGACTGATCCAGGCCCTGGCGAGGCATGGGCCATCCGCTACGCATAGCGCGCAACGAGGCGCCGTCGCGAGGATGGCGGGACCTGATGGCGCGACGTGTCGCTTCGAAGGGTGCAGTGCCACCGTACGCGCCAACGTCTTGGCAAGCCCATGACCGGGCTCGCCCTTCTGATAAGCGCACCCACGGCGACTCCGCGATATGCCGAAGTAGATGCGGCACCGGGCTAGCTGTGATGCCCCGCCAGGTTGTTCAACCTGGTGATGGGTGCAGCCTTCCCGATTGCTGAGTGCGGCCGGTGGTGGTTGTACTCGTGGACCCATGCTGGCAGGGCGGCGAGCCGGGCTGACTCCGAGTTGTGAAACTTCTTGAACGCCCAGCCCTCGGCGAGGGTGCGGTGGAAGCGCTCGATCTTCCCGTTGGTCTGGGGCCGGTAGAGCCGGGTCTTCTTCGGAGTGATGCCCAGATCGGCGCAGGTGTCGCGCCAGAGGGAGGACTTGTAGCAGCTGCCGTTGTCGCTGAGGACTCGCTTGACGATGACGCCACGGTCGGCGAACCAGGCCACGGCGTTCCCGAGAACGTCGACCGGCGGTCTCCTTGGTTTCGTCATCGCGAGCTTCGACGTAGGCGATGCGTGGATGGTCGTCGATCACGGTGTGCAGGTAGCAGGTTCCGATTTCTGGCTCGCGATGCTTGTTGCGTGCTGTGCCGGTGCGCGCGCCACAGTCGCTGGTCGGTTTCTTTCTCCCTGCCGGCGGCCGAAGTAGCGCCATCCGCCGCCGTCGGGGATCTTGACGAGCTTCTTGACATCGACGTGGATCAGATCGCCCGGCGCCGCGTGCTCATGGCGGCGAATCGGCTCACCGGTCGCGCGGTCGATGTGGGTGAGCCGGTTGACCCGACATCCGACGAGCACGGCATGCACGGTCGAGGACGCCATGTCGAGCCGGTCGGGCGATCTCGACCGGGCCGAGCCGCTGCTTCCAGCGCAGGTGCACGATCCTGCGCATCACTGGGGCCGGCGTCCGGTTCGGCTGGCGATGTGGTGCCGAGGACCGGTCGTGCATGCCGCCGGGGCCTTCGTCGCGGTAGCGGTCGGCCCACTACTTGGCCGTGCGCCACGAGACGTCGTAACGCTCGGCAGCACGAGCCAGCGGCCAGTCGTGGTCGACGATCAGGCGCGCGAGTCGAAGCCGCGCGTGGGGTCAGCGCTGCGTTGGCATGGGTAGCGTGGGACACGAAGGCCTCCTGGGTGAGGGAGCGGTTCCTAGACAGCTCCACTCCACACCGGGGAGGCCTTCGTTCATCTTCAGGTCAGACCGTGTCGTCGCAGGATCTCGACCAACGTGTCTGGGCATCACAGCTAGCCGAGGTGTCTCGGTTGCCCGCGGCGTACGGCTCAAGCGTCCTCGAGCTCGGCCATCACGTCCGCGGGGACGTCGACGTTGCTGTAGACCTCCTGCACGTCGTCGAGGTCCTCGAGCGCGTCGATGAGCTTGAACACCTTGCCGGCCGCGCTCGCGTCGACGGGGATGTCCATGCTCGCCACGAACTGGACGTCCGCGGACTCGTAGTCGAGGCCGGCCTCCTGCAGCGCGGTGCGGACGGCGACGAGGTCGGTGGCCTCGGAGATGACCTGGAACTGGTCGCCGAGGTCGTTGACCTCCTCGGCGCCGGCGTCGAGCGTCGCCTCGAGGACGTCGTCCTCACCGGCCTCCTTGCCGCCCTCCTGCGCCTTCGCGACCAGGACGACGCCCTTGCGGTTGAAGAGCCGGGAGACCGACCCGGGGTCGGCCATCGTCCCGCCGTTGCGGGTGACCGCCGTGCGGACCTCCATCGCGGCGCGGTTCTTGTTGTCGGTCAGGCACTCGACCAGCAGGCCGACGCCCGAGGCGCCGTAGACCTCGTAGGTGATCGTGGTGTAGTCCGCGCCGCCGGTCTCCGCACCGGAGCCGCGCTTGACGGCCCGGTCGATGTTGTCGTTGGGGACGGAGGACTTCTTCGCCTTCTGGATGGCGTCGTAGAGGGTCGGGTTGCCGGCGGGGTCTCCGCCGCCCATCCGGGCCGCCACCTCGACGTTCTTGATCAGCTTGGCGAACATCTTGCCGCGCTTGGCGTCGATGGCGGCCTTCTTGTGCTTGGTGGTCGCCCACTTGGAGTGGCCAGACATGCGTCCCTCTTCCCGCGCCGGTCGTGTGCTGCAACGACCGACAACTCTAGCGGCGGCCGCTGGCGTCATGCGGACCGAGCACCCGCTTGCTCGATCCGGATGGCGTCCCGCGGGTGGTCAGCCGACGAGGTCGAGGAAGAGCCGGTGCAGGCGCCCGTCGCCACCGACCTCGGGGTGGAAGGAGGTCGCGAGCAGACGCCCCTGCCGTACGGCGACGGGGTGCTCGGCCGCCTGGGCGAGCACCTCCACCCCACCGCCGACCTCCTCGACCCACGGCGCGCGGATGAAGACGGCGTGGACCGGCTCGTCGAGGCCACCCACGTGCAGGTCGGCCTCGAAGGAGTCCACCTGCCGCCCGAACGCGTTGCGGCGCACCGTCACGTCGAGGCCTCCCACCGTCTCCTGCCCCGCCGCGCCGTCGCGCACGCGGTCGGCGAGCAGGATCATCCCCGCGCAGGTCCCGAAGACCGGCAGCCCGCGTCCGACGCGCTCGCGGAGCGGCTCCATCAACTCGAAGGTGCGCAGCAGCTTCGCCATCGTCGTCGACTCACCACCGGGCAGCACCAGGCCGTCCACCGCGGCCAGCTCCTCGGGCCGCCGCACGGTGACCGCCTCGATCCCCAGGCCGGTCAGGGCCGCGAGGTGCTCCCGCACGTCGCCCTGGAGGGCGAGGACTCCGACGGTCGGTGGCACGCACCGAAGGCTAGCCGCGGGGTCGAGCGCGGACACCGGAGCCTGGGAGCGACCTCACCCGCACTGCACGTGCGTGGTGGGGAACAGCAGCAGGATGTTGACCAGGCTGACGGCGATGGGCACCTCGACCACGCTCCCGCGCCAAGGCGACGGGCTGGCGTTGGTTGCGGTCAGCTGGCTGCGCACCCGCACGACGAAGTCGGTCAGTCGGTAGCTCGTGGCGGGGGGCAGATCCAGGTCGCCGGGAGAGATCTCGAGCTGCTGCACCGTGCCGGACGTGCCGTTGTTGAGGACCAGGGTCGATCCCAGCACCGTCCCGTCGGCACGGACGGCCTCGAGGAGGTAGCTGTACCGGGTGTCGACGTTCGTCCACCGGACGACAGCACTGGTGCCGGAGGGGTCGGCGCACCTCGCGCCGGTCACCGGCTGCACCGCGCCGGACGCGAAGGTCCCCGACCGGATCGATGCCGAGTCGGTGAAGGCAGCGGTCGTGCGCGGCAGGCCCGTCAGCACGAGGACGAGCGCCCCCGTCACCAGCACGAGCAGCGCGCCGCGCTCGAGGAGACCGGCCCTCGCGGGCATCATGGAAGCACCTGGCTGGCGTTCAACGAGATCGTCACCGAACCGCCGCTCGCACCCTGGAACCCGTTGCCGGTGTCGGCCGGTAGCGCCACCCGGACGCAGAGCTGTCGCGACTCCCCCCTCGAGAGGCGCCCCGAGGTGGCACCGGCGTTCATCACGGTGCCGCCGGAGCACGTCCCCACCCGCGGGTAGGTCGTGGAGTTGGTGACGGACGTGCTCGGGCCGACCGTCATCTCCACCGTGAGCGCCGGGCCGAGGCCGCCGCCCTTGGTGACCTGGGGCACCCACGTCAGCGGGGCGTCGCCGACGTTGGCGACGGTGATCACCCGGGCCACGCTCTCCCCGGGCAGCATGCTGCCCATCGCGAGGTCGGCCTTGACATGGGGTGCGGACGCACCCTGCTGGCCGTCGACCGTGAGGTCGAGCTTGCCGGCGACGAAGCTGCCGCCCGTCACCGACGCCTGGTCGGTCCAGAACGCGAACGTTCCCTGGCCGCCCATCAGCACCACGACCGCGCCGAGGAGTGCCGCGACACCGGCCGCGAGACGCGCGTGGCGGCGGGGCTGCCGCTCTGCTCGTCGGGCTGCGTGCTTCACGGGGTCTCCTCTGGGGGTGGAGGGGCGTGCATGGTCACCGCGCGTGGCGCGCGACGTGGTGGTGCGGTTGCTGCCGGCTGCGGCGACGGCCGCGGGCGTCACCCGCGAACAGGCCGAGCGCGTAGAGGAGGAGACCGCCGGCGACGACGTGCACGGCCAGCTGCCGCTGGTCGCCGGTGAGAACGTGGTTGGCGTAGCCGACCTTCGGCAGTGCGTACCAGAGCACGCCGCGGACCGACCCGGCCGGCCGCCAGCCTTCGTCGGGGACCTGGTTCGCATCCCCCTGGGTGAGGAACTCCGGCGTGCCCGCTCCCCCGGTCCGGACCGCGATGACGCGGTGGGTGACCACCTGCGGCTCGCCGGACTCGACCTGGAAGGTCACGACCTCGCCGATCCGGATGTCCTCGGGGTCGGCCGGCCGCGTGACGATCAGGGTGCCGGGTGGCAGCCCGGGTTGCATCGAACCGGTGAGCACGGTGAACGGCGTGCCGCCCACGGCCCGCGGCACGAGCACCGCAGCGGCCAGCACTCCGAGCAGCGCCAGGATCAGCACCCAGCCGACCACCTGGGCCGCGAACCCGACGGCTGCGCGCCAGCGGGGTCCACGGCCCGGCTCCTGGGGGACGTCCGGAGCGGCGGGGACCACCACACCGAGCCTGCGTGCGGGCCGGGGCGGGGTGCCGCGCAGGAGCGTGGCGTCCCACACGTAGCTGCTCATGGTCAGTCCGTCCTGTCGGTTCCGGGTGTCGGCACTCCACGGGGGTGGCCGCGGTGGCCGGGGTGGCCTAAGCGGCGGCCGGCGCCGACTCCTGGGTCGCCGTCACGACGAAGTCCGACAGCGTGATCTGGTCGGTCATCGTGTCGTTGCCGGATCCGCCCGGAAGGGTGACCGTGATGACGACGTCGATGGTCTTGTCGGCGTCCTCGTCCGTGATGAACGCCAGCGGCTGGTCGCCCCGGGTGAACGAGCTGGTGACGGTGTAGCCCGATCCGGCAGTCGCTGTCGTGTCGGTGACGGTCAGCTCCCCGTCGGTCACCGCGAGCGCCGCACGCAGGTTCTTGCCGGTCGCACCGACGGTGACCGTGCACGTCTTCGTCAGCGAGTCCCCCGGGACGATCACGTCGCCCTCGGCATGCACGACCGGGGACGCCTGCTGGAGAGTGTTGGCCCGCATCCACGTGGCCGCGGTGCAGGACGAGGAGTCCAGGGTCAGGCTGCCGGAGCTGAAGCCGCCGGTGCCGTTCTCGGTGGTGGTGGTCCAGTAGGCGAGCGACCCGGCGCCACCCATGAGGAGGACGACAGCGGTTCCGGCGGCGAGAGCACCCTTGGCGGTCTTGTTCATCGACGTTTCCTCCGTTCGTGGGGGTCGGACGTTGGCGATGAACCCAGTGCACCCGCAGCGACCCGAAGGACTGGTCTGAGGAACCCTCTTACCCCTGCAAGAGTGGCTCAAGTTGCTGGAGGGAGCAGCCTGGCGTCGGACCGCCCACCGCTGGACCGGGGGGAGGAACGGACCTGAGCGGGGCAGCTCTCAAGGCGTGCGGAGCGTGACCACGACGACTTCCGGCAGCGCACCCGTGCGCACCGGCGGCCCCGAGGTGCCGACGCCTCGTGACGTCACGATCGTGACGCCGTCGACGACGTCCACCCCACCGACCGTGGGCTGCTCCAGGGGGACCGCCCACTCGAAGGGCCACAGCTGGCCGCCGTGGGTGTGCCCGGAGAGCTGGAGGTCCACGCCCCGGCCCGGCTCGACCTGCCGCGGCTGGTGCGCGACGTAGACGACGAAGTCACCGGGTGCGGTGCCGGCGAGCGCAGCGTCGGGGTCCGGCTCGAGGGAGGCGCTGCCGGTCGCGTCGTGCACGCCGGCGACGGTCAGCGGGTCCCCGCCGCGGCGCAGCACGACGGCCTCGTTCCGCAGCACGTCGATCCCCAGCGACTCCAGGCGGCCGAGGTACGCCTCGGCGTCGCCGGACTCGACCTCGTGGTTGCCGGAGACCGCGACCACCCCCAGCGGCGGGTCGAGCGCGGCGAACGGGGCGAGGTCGGGGCCGGTGAAGCGCTCGCGGCCGTCGACGAGGTCGCCGCCGAGCACCACCAGGTCGGGCTGCTGCGCCTCCACGAGCGCGACGACGCGCTCGGTCCACGAGCGACCGTGCACCACGCCGACGTGGAGGTCGGTGACCAGGACGACCCGGGCGCCGTCCCAGCCGTCGGGCACTACCTCCGCCGACACCGTGTACGACGCGACGCCGGGCCGCTGGGCGACGTAGGCGCCGACGGCGGTGACCGCGAGCGAGGCGACGACCACCAGCGGGGTGCCCCCCGCCAGGAGCCGCGCCCGGGCGGCAGGCCGGCCCAGCAGGCGCAGGACGAGCGCGGCCGCCGCGAGGAGCAGGCATCCGAGGCTGAGGTACCACGCCACGCTGAGCCAGGCCAGGCCGAGCCAGAGCGCCGGCCGCAGCGGCGCCGGGTCGAGGGTGCGGTAGGCGGCGTTGGCCGCGGCGTACAGCAGCAGACCGCCACCGACGACGGCGAGCGACGTCCACCTCGCCCATCGGGGGGCGCGGGTGACGACGGTCAACCGGCGGTGCAGCCACACCGCCCACCCGCCGACCAGGGCCAGCAGGAGCAGCAGCGCGAGGACGTCCGGCGCCCGGGTCAGCGGTTCACCACCCGCGCTCGGCGAGCCGGTGCGGCTGCGGGATCTCCTCGACGTTGATGCCGACCATCGCCTCGCCGAGCCCGCGGGAGACCTTGGCGACCATGGCCGGGTCGTCGTGGAAGGTGGCCGCCTTGACGATGGCCTCGGCCCGCTGGGCCGGGTTGCCGGACTTGAAGATGCCCGAGCCGACGAAGACGCCCTCCGCGCCCAGCTGTCGCATCAGCGCCGCGTCCGCGGGCGTCGCGATCCCGCCGGCACTGAAGAGCACCACCGGGAGCTTGCCCGTCTCCGCCACCTCCACCACCAGGTCGTACGGCGCCTGCAGCTCCTTCGCGGCGACGTACAGCTCGTCGCGGCTCAACGACCCCAGCCGGCGGATCTCGGCGCGGATGGCCCGCATGTGCGTCACCGCGTTCGACACGTCACCGGTGCCGGCCTCGCCCTTGGACCGGATCATCGCCGCGCCCTCGGTGATCCGGCGCAGCGCCTCCCCGAGGTTGGTCGCGCCGCACACGAACGGCACCGTGAACGCCCACTTGTCGATGTGGTGGGCGTAGTCGGCCGGGGTGAGCACCTCGGACTCGTCGACGTAGTCGACGCCCAGCGCCTGGAGCACCTGCGCCTCGGCGAAGTGCCCGATGCGCGCCTTGGCCATCACCGGGATCGAGACGGCCTCGATGATCCCGTCGATCATGTCCGGGTCCGACATCCGCGAGACCCCGCCCTGGGCGCGGATGTCGGCCGGCACCCGCTCGAGCGCCATCACCGCGACGGCACCGGCGTCCTCGGCGATCTTCGCCTGCTCGGGGGTGACCACGTCCATGATGACGCCGCCCTTGAGCATCTCGGCCATGCCGCGCTTGACGCGGGTGGTGCCGGTGGCAGGAGCGCTGGTGGTTGTCTCGTCGGTCATGGGCGGAGCGTACGAGGGTTTACCCGTGCTGCCGATTCGGCTACGGCGCCGCGGACTCCGGCGGCAGCGCCAGGGCCTGCTGGCGCACGACCCAGATCCGCTGGACCACCGTCACCGTCGAGGCGATCGCCAGCGCCCACAGCGCGACGTGCATGAGCACCGGCAGGTCGAAGATCGCGCCGAGGCCGGTCATCACCAGGATGGTCACGAGGCGGTCGGCGCGCTCGGCGATGCCGACCTTGGCGCTGAAGCCCAGGCCCTCGGCGCGCGCCCGGGCGTAGGACGTCACCGCGCCCATCACCAGGCAGACCAGCGAGAGGGAGAGATAGAGGGTGCTGTCGCCCTCCCCGGCGAAGTAGAGGGCCAGCCCGGCGAAGATGGCGCCGTCACCGATCCGGTCGAGGGTGGAGTCGAGGAACGCACCGAACTTGCTCGAGCGGCCGGTCAGGCGGGCCATGTGCCCGTCGACGAGGTCGCTGAAGACGAAGGCCGTGATCACCAGGACCCCGATGAGCAGCTCCCCCTGGGGGAAGAAGACCAGCGCACCCACGCTCACGCCCACGGTGCCGACGAGGGTGACGGCGTCGGGGCTCACCCCCAGCCTCAGCAGCAGGCGGGCGACGGGGTCGAGGAGGCGCGTCCAGAAGGCGCGGAAACGTTCCAGCATGGCGAGGAGCAGGTTAAGGCACGCCCGCTACTGGTCGCGCAGCCGCGCGCAGACCTCCGCGACCGCGGTGGGAGGTCCGGCGACGTACCAGTCCTTGCCGGCCACCTGCACGTGGCGCGTCACTCCCCCGGCGCCCCGGATGATGGCGCCGCCCGGCAGCTCGTCCCACGGCGCGACGGAGTGCTGGAAGACCAGGCCGATCCGGCCGGTCGCGACGCCGACCTGGTCCATGCTCATCGAGCCCAGCCAGCGCAGCGCCGCGGCTCCGGCGGCGGCCCGGCGCCAGGCGGCGCCGACCTCCCCCTCGAGGAACGGCGGGTGGAGGTACGTCGCCACGCCGAGCTCGCCGAGCGGCCGGTCCTCGAGCGGCGCCAGCGGCCGGCCGTCGCAGGTGCTGGGCAGGGACGGCCCGCCGACGTAGGTGTGGTCGGCCAGGGGGTCGTGGACGGCGCCGAGCAGCAGGTCGTCGGTGTCGCGCAGGCCCACCGCCGAGCACCACCAGGGCAGGTCGTTGACGAAGTTGTACGTGCCGTCGACCGGGTCGACCACCCACGAGCGGCCCGTGCTGCTCGTGGCCACCGCCCCGTGCTCCTCGCCGAGCACCGCGTCGCCGGGGCGGTCCGCCCGCAGCCGCCCGGTCACGAGCTCCTCGGCCGCGCGGTCGGCGGCCGTCACCACGTCGGAGACCGACGTCTTGTAGTCCAGCTGCAGCCCGTCGCGGCGCATCCGGCCGGCGAGCGCCGCGGCGTCGCGGACCAGCGTCGCGGCCAGCCGGGCGTCGTCCTCGAGGCTCATGACCGGTCGCCGGGCCAGGCATCGGCGAGGAGCGCCCGCGTGTCGCCGAGGAGCTCGGGGAGCGTCTTGGTGCGCCCGATGATCGGCATGAAGTTCTGGTCGCCTGGCCAGCGCGGCACGACGTGCTGGTGCAGGTGCGCGGCGATGCCGGCGCCGGCGATGTGGCCCTGGTTCATGCCGATGTTGAACCCGCCCGCGCCCGAGACCGACCGGACGACCCGCATCGCGTCCCGGGTGAGGTCGGCGATCTCGGCGGCCTCCTCGTCGGTCGTCTCGGTGTAGTCGGCGATGTGGCGGTAGGGGCAGACCATGAGGTGCCCGGGCGCGTAGGGGTAGAGGTTGAGCACCACGAAGGCGAGCCGCCCGCGGTGGACCAGCAGGCCCTCGTCGTCGGTGAGCGAGGGCACCCGGCAGAACGGGCACTCCCCCGACGAGGCGTCGGCCGGCTTGTTCTCGCCGCGGATGTAGGCCATCCGGTGCGGCGTCCAGAGCCGGTCCAGCTCGTCGGGGCGGCCGATCCCGTCCTGCCGGAGGGGGTCCGCCCCCGCCTGCGCGTCCTCGATCACCCGGTGACCTCCGCGCCGGAGGCGGCCGAGGCGAGGAGCTCCTCGACCGGCTGCTCGGGGTCGAGCTCGACGCCGAGCGCGCGGCCGTGGCCCTCGAGGATGAACCACACCGACCGGGTCACGAGCTCGACCAGCTTGGGGGCGGCCGGGACCCGCTCGGGCCGGGCCATCCACCGGCGTACGGCGCCGAAGACCGCGCCGACCAGACCGAAGACCAGCGGGTCGATCGCCGCGCGCTCCTCGTCGCTGATCTCGAGGTCGAGGATCTCCACGGCCGTGGTGATCAGCTCGCAGACCTGGGCCGCGATGTGGGCGAGACCCTGCTGGAGGGCACCGTGGGAGTCGTCACCGTCCTCGGCGATCCGGTGCAGCGCCGGGTGGGCGACGGCCCAGCCGACGTAGGTGGCGACGATGCGCTCGACGATCTGCGGGATGGTGCCGTCGAGGGTGACCGAGGGCAGCAGCTCGGCCCAGAGGCCGTCGAGGATCTCCGCCTGCACCGCCCGGTCCAGGTCGCCCCGGTCGGCGAAGTGCCGATAGACCACCGTGCGGCTCAGCCCCGCACGGTCGGCGATCTGCTGGACGTGCAGCTCGGCCCCCGGCTCACCGGCCTCGATCACCGCGATGGCCGCGTCGAGGATCTTCTGGCGCCGCTCCTGGTTGTGCCGGTCCCAGCGCGCCTGCCGTCCGTCCGGACGAGGCTGCTCGCTGGACGCCATCTCGACCTCGCTCCGTATCCGTCGCACTGACCTGGCCGGGGTCAGACTAACCGGCGGCCACAGGCGTACAGTCACAGGACGGGGCCACCCAGGCCCCCCATCGAGGGATCTGCCATGAGCGACAAGTCGCCGCGCCAAGCCATGTCGAAAAAGTCCGGCAAGTCCATCAAGGAGAAGCGGGGCGAGAAGCGGGCGAAGGTAGCCTCCGACGCCAGCAGCTCGATGGAGAAGCTCAGCGAGAAGAAGCGCTGAGCAACCGCCGACCGCGACGGTCGGCCACCGATCTCAGCTCCTCGAGCCCGCTGATCTTCGCGCGGGGCCGACCCGCGGCCTCCCCGCGACGGCGCTCCTCGCGGTCGATCGCCTGCCACCCGTCGCGGTCGACGACCCGGACGCCGCGGTCCGCCAGGAGGGCGCGGAGGTCCCCCTGCCCGGCATCCCGGCCGACGCTGCTGCCGGCCGGGAGGTCGAGCAGGCCGGCGTCGAGGTCGTCGAGGATCCGGTCCACGGTCTCCTGGGCACAGGACTTGTTCGTGCCCAGGTAGCCGGAGGGCCCGCGCTTGGCCCAGCCCACGACGTAGCTGCCGGGCGCCACGCGCCCGCGATCGTTCGGGACGGTGCCGGTCACCGGGTCGTGCGGCAGCCCGTCGACGGGGGTGCCGCGGTAGCCCACCGAGCGCAGCACCATGCCTGCGGGCAGGACCGCGCGGTCGCCGGTCGGCCGGGCGCGCGGGACCCCGTCGGCGTCCGGCTCCAGCTCGTTGCGCACCAGCTCGACGCCCTCCGCGCGCTCGGCTCCCAGGACCCGGACGGGCGAGGCGAGGAAGCGCAGCACGATGCGACGCCGGCCCGGGTGCGGGGTCGCGGACGCCAGCCGCCGCAGGACCTGCGCCCGGGTGTCGTCGCCCCGGATCTCCGCACCGCCGGTGTCGACCAGGACGTCGACCCCGCCCGGCTGGGCCCCGCGCTGGGCCCCACGTTGGGCCAGGCCCGCGAGCCCGATCAGCTCCGGGGTCGTGAACGACGCCTCGGCCGGCCCGCGGCGACCGACCACCACGACCTCCCGCACCCGGCTGCCGCGCAGGGCGGCGAGGGCGTGGTCGGCGATGTCGGTGCGCGCCAGCTCGTCGGGGTCGGCGGTGAGGACGCGGGCCACGTCGAGCGCCACGTTGCCGTTGCCGACGACCACGACGCGCTCGTGCGACAGGTCGACCGCGAGGTCGGCGTGGTCGGGGTGGCCGTTGTACCAGCCGACGAGCGCCGTGGCCGAGCACGAACCCGGCAGGTCCTCCCCCGGCACGTCGAGCCGCCGGTCGCCCGAGGCGCCGACGGCGTGCACCACGGCGTCGTACCGCTCGGCGAGCTCGGCGTGGCTGACGTCGCGGCCCACCTCGACGCCGAGCAGGTAGGAGAAGCGGGGCTGCGACTCGATGGCGCGGAACAGCCGCTCAGCCCCCTTGGTCTGCTGGTGGTCCGGCGCGACGCCGGCGCGCAGGAGCCCGTACGGCACCGGCAGCCGGTCGAGCACGTCCACCGCGATCTCCGGGTGCTTCAACAGCTCGTCGGCGGTGTAGAGGCCCGCCGGTCCGGCGCCGACGACGGCCACGCGCACCTCGCGCGGGCGGCGCAGTCGGCGCTGCGCCGGCACGAGGGCCAGTGGAGTCCGGTCCGCGTGCGGGAAGACGTCGTAGTAGGCCGCGTTGATCGCGCGGAAGGGCTCCTGCTCGGGGGTGAGGGCGGTGTCCGGCACGATCGCCCCGACCGGGCACGCGGTCGTGCACGCGCCGCAGCCCACGCAGGAGCGCGGGTCGACGTAGAGCATCTCCGCGGTCGCGAAACCGGGCTCGCCGGGCGCGGGGTGGATGCAGTTGACCGGGCAGGCGACGACGCACGAGGCGTCGGCGCAGCAGGACTGCGTGACGACGTAGGGCACGGCTGTCCTGCTCAGGACGCCGCGGAGGCGGGCTCGCTGCGGAAGCGGGAGCTGCGGCCGTCGATCCCCAGCAGCCGCCAGAGCGCGCGCGAGGCCGGGTTCATCATGCCGGTGCGCTCGGCGAGCATCCGGACGTCGGCGAAGAGGTCGCGCAGGAACTTGCGGGACTCCGGCTGGCGCCACCAGATGTCGCGGACGACGCTGCGCGGGATCCCCATGTCGCGCCGCGCCTTGCGGCCGGGCTTGAGGATCTGGTCGCAGAGCCAGCGCATGATGAGCGGCACCACGAACGACAGCACGAGCCGGTCGAAGCGGCGCAGCCGCGGGGCGGTGTGCTCGAGGTACTGGTGGGCGAAGCCGATGTGGCGGGCCTCCTCGGCGACGTGGATCTGCATGATCCGGCGCAGCAGCGGGTGCATGTCGTCACCGGCGCGCAGGATCGACTTCTGCACGTGGTCGATGGGCTCCTCGCCGGCGAGGACGCCGTAGAAGAACCCGAACGGCACCCACTTCGCGAACAGCGGGAGGAACGGCGCGACCGCCCGGAACGTCCAGGTACCGCCGGCGACGTCCTGCCCGGAGCGGTTCACGAACTCCTGGAACATCTGCGTGTGGTGGCACTCCTCGGTCGCCTCGTGCGTGGAGTACCGGAACTCGGGGCTGCCGTTGCGCAGGCCGAAGGCGTAGTTCATCAGGCCGCTGATCAGGATCTGCTCGAACTGCAGGCCCACCTTGGTGATGTTGGCCTGGCGGTAGAGCCCGATCTCGACCTGGCGCTCGTGCGGCAGCGAGCGGTACCACGGGTGGCGGCCCAGGACGTCGTGGCCGGGCAGCACCCAGCGCGGGTCCTGCCGGTCGACCGCGTAGGCCGGGTCGTCCCACGGGATGTCGAGGAACGCGTCGAAGTGCTGGTGCACCGACGCCTCGGACAGGGTCCGGAGGGTGTCGTCGTACGAGCTGGTCCGCGGGTCCGTCGTGGTCATGCCCCGACGTTAGTGCGACACCACGTCCGTGTAAATAGTGTCTGCGACCGCGTGTCGCGGGTAACGCCGTCGGACAGCCGGTGCGCGGGCCGGGATCAGAAGCGGTGGAACCAGCCGAGCACCTCCCCCTCCGCGCCGGGGCACGTGACGTTGAGGTCGCGGTTGCCCTCCACCCACTGGCCGATCGCGGCGCGGCCGCCCTGGACCACCCACGCGGGACCGCACCGCTCGAGGGCCTCGGCCCGCGAGGTCGGTCCGGCCGCCCGCCACTCGGGCACCCCGAGGGCGAGGTCGCCGACGGCGGCGGCCCACAGCGCAGGCGTGGAGTAGATGCCGATCCGGTAGCCCTTGTCGAGGTAGCCGCGACGCAGCCCCTCCACCACCGCGGCGTTCGCCTCGAGGTCGGCGGACCACTCCCAGTCGCGCACCGGCTCGACGTCGATCCAGATCATCGGCGACGGCAGGCCGGCCTCGCGCATCTGCGTGATGTTGAACAGCGCCTGCTGGTAGCCCACGTTGCGCAGGTCGTCGTGGTCGGCGGCCCCGTCGAACGGACCCTCGTCGCCGTACGCCGCCAGCGTACGGTCGTCGGGGTAGCTCGCGACCGCGTAGGCCCCGGCCAGCAGGCCCCGCTCGCGCACCCAGGCGACCTGGTCGGCCAGGCACGGGTTGGGGAAGAACGCCGGCCCGTTGGTGAGTCCCATGATCACGAACTCGGCGCTCGGCAGCGGCATGGGCAGGCCCAGTGTCCGCCGCTCGGGAATCCCCATCCCCCGCGGGCACTGCGGCCAGCTGATGTCGCCGCCCTCGATCGGGCCCTCCGGGGCCTCCGGCGCCCGCCCCGCCTCCTGCTCGGCCCGCGCGGCGAGATCGGCCATCGCCGCCTCGTCCTCGAGGTCGTCGGGGAGCACCGGCAGCGACGTCGGCTCCTGGTCAGGCGTCCGCGCACCGCGCCCCGGACCGCCCGAGGAGGCCGGGGTCTCCTCGGCGGACGGTGCCGGCCGGTCGGGCGTGCCGCCGCAGCCCGCGAGCAGCGCCAGGGACACCAGGAGGACGAGCGACCCGACCGTCGTGCGCGGCGCCATCAGCCTCTCCCCCGGCGGTCCTCAGACCTGCTCGCGCGAGGCGACGGCCTCCCGGACCCGGGCGATCGCCTCCTCGACCGGCACGCCGTTGTCCTGGCGCCCGTCGCGGTAGCGGAAGGAGACCGCGCCGGCCGCGAGGTCGTCGTCGCCCGCGATCAGCATGAACGGCACCTTCTGCAGCTGCGCGTTGCGGATCTTCTTCTGCATCCGGTCGGTCGAGTCGTCGACCTCGACCCGGAGGCCCTCGGTGCGCATCCGCTTGGCGAGGTCCCACAGGTACTCCTCGTGCCGCTCGGCGATCGGGATCGCCTGCACCTGCACCGGCGCGAGCCACGGGGGGAACGCGCCGGCGTAGTGCTCGACCAGCACGCCGAGGAAGCGCTCGATCGAGCCGAACTTCGCCGAGTGGATCATCACCGGCTCCTGCCGGCTGCCGTCGGCGGCCTGGTACTCCAGCCCGAACCGGTGCGGCTGGTTGAAGTCGTACTGGATCGTCGACATCTGCCAGGTCCGCCCGATGGCGTCGCGTGCCTGGACCGACACCTTGGGCCCGTAGAACGCAGCGCCGCCCGGGTCGGGCACGAGGTCGAGGCCGGAGTCCTCGCAGACCTGCCGGAGCACGGTGGTGGCGGTCTCCCACTGCTCGTCGGAGCCGATGAACTTCTCCGGCTTGGAGTCGTCGCGCGTGGACATCTCGAGGTAGAAGTCGTCGAGCCCGAAGTCGCGCAGCAGGCCGAGCACGAAGTCGAGCAGGTGCTTGATCTCGCCGGGCGCCTGCTCGGGGGTCACGTAGGAGTGCGAGTCGTCCTGCGCGAAGCCGCGGACGCGGGTGAGGCCGTGCACGACGCCGGACTTCTCGTAGCGGTAGACGTGGCCGAACTCGAAGAGCCGCAGCGGCAGCTCGCGGTAGGAGCGCCCGCGCGAGGCGTAGATGAGGTTGTGCATCGGGCAGTTCATCGCCTTGAGCTGGTACTTCGCGCCCTCGAGCTCCATCGGCGGGAACATCGTGTCGGCGTAGTACGGCAGGTGGCCCGAGGTGTGGAACAGGCCGTCCTTGCTGATGTGCGGCGTGCCGACGTAGTCGAACCCCTCCTCGATGTGCCGGCGGCGGACGTAGTCCTCCATCTCCCGCTTGATGACGCCACCCTTGGGGTGGAAGACCGGCAGGCCGGAGCCGAGCTCGTCGGGGAAGGAGAAGAGGTCGAGGTCGCGGCCGAGCTTGCGGTGGTCGCGCCGCTCGGCCTCCTCCAGGCGGTGCAGGTAGGCCTCGAGGTCCTCCTTGGAGGGCCAGGCGGTGCCGTAGACACGCTGGAGCTGCTTGTTCTTCTCGTCCCCGCGCCAGTACGCCGCGGCGGTGCGCATCAGCTTGAAGGCCGGGATCCGCTTGGTGGTCGGCAGGTGGGGGCCGCGGCAGAGGTCGCTCCACGCCACGTCGCCGTTGCGGCGGACGTTGTCGTAGATCGTCAGCTCGCCGGCGCCGACCTCGACGGAGGCACCCTCGGCGGCGTCGTCGGACTTCCCGGACCCCTTGAGCCCGATCAGCTCGATCTTGTAGGGCTCCTCGGCCAGCTCGTTGATCGCGTCGGCGTCGCTGGTGACCCGGCGCGAGAACTTCTGGCCCTCCTTGATGATCTTGCGCATCCGGGACTCGATCTTCTCGAGGTCGTCCGGCACGAACGGCGTCTCGACGTCGAAGTCGTAGTAGAAGCCGTCGGTCACCGGCGGCCCGATGCCGAGCCTGGCCTGCGGGAAGAGCTCCTGGACGGCCTGGGCCAGCACGTGGGCGGTGGAGTGGCGCAGCACGTCGAGGCCGTCGGGGCTGTCGATGGCCACGCCCTCGACCTCGTCGCCGTCGGCGAGCTCGTGGGAGAGGTCGCGGAGCTCGCCGTTGACGCGCGCGACGATGACCGCCGGGTCCTCGGCGAAGAGCTCCCAGGCCTTGGTGCCCGTCGTGGTCGTCCGCTCCTCACGCGCGTCGGCGTGGACGAGGACGACCTGGATGTCGGGCACGGCTGCTCCTTGGGCGTCGGGGTCCCGGCCGCGGCGGCCGGGCGCTCGATCGTATCGACCGCAACCCCTCGGCCTCTCGCCGATATCGACCCGGCGGCCGCGGACGGTCAGCCGCGCGAGAAGAACGCGAGCTTGCGCTGCGTGACGGCCCCGTCGCGGAAGTGGTCGAAGTTCCCGCCCACGACGAGCCGGCCGGCCGAGGAGCCCAGCGCCCACACGCCCTCCACCGAGTCCGGGTGCGGCGCCCACTGGGTCCGCTCCCCGTTCATCCGGAACGCGGCCAGCCGCGGCCGGTGCACCTTGCCGTCGAGGCAGTCGCCGTTCGACTCGGCCACGCGGTTGGAGGAGCACAGGTACTCCCAGTGGCCGCCGACGTAGATCCTCCGGTCGAAGACCTGCACCGCAGCGGCGTCGCCGTCGAAGGTGGTGGTCCACCGGTGCGCACCGTTGCCGCCGAGGACGGTGAGGCGACCGCCCCGCCCCCCGCCCGCGACGACGAGCCGTCGCCCGGCGAAGCGGAAGTCGAGGGCCGGCACGGGCAGCTCGGCGTCGAAGGCCCGCACCACGCCGCCGGTGCGCTTGCTCAGCGCCACCAGGTAGCCGTGCGCGTCGTTCCCGTTGATCGCGCCGAACAGGCCACCGGCGTAGACCCGCCCGTCGCGCGCACGGAGGACCTGGACCGTGTTGTCGGCACGCGGGGACCAGGCCTTCAAGGCCCCCTTGCGGGTGACGGCCGCCAGCCGGGTGCGGTGCTGCCCGTTGACGGCGTTGAACTCGCCGCCGAGGAAGACACGGTGCTTGACGAAGGCGAAGGCGTGGACCGCGCCGCTCACCCGCGGGCGGAACCGGCGGTCGACCTTCCCGGTCTCCGCGGAGACGCGGGCCACGCCGGCCACGGCCCGACGCCCGACCCTGGTGAACTCGCCGCCGAGGTAGACGTGGCCGCGGGAGACGGCGACGGTGTGCACAGGGCCGTTGACCCGCACCCGCCACGGCAACAGCCGGCCGGTCCGGGCGTCGACCGCCGCGACGTGCCTGCGGGCGACCTTCTCGGAACCGCGGAGGGCGTGCCGGAAGATGCCGGCGACGTAGACGGTCGACCCGCGGACCGCCATCGCCTCCACCGCGCCGTCGAACGAGACCGAGCGGTCCGGCGTCGGACGGAGGGCCCGAGCATGGGCCGGTGGCGCCAGGACGGCGAGGACCAGGGCGGTCACCAACGGGAGCAGGAGGGCCGTGCGGAAGAGCTTCAAGGGTCGACTCCAGTGATTCCGTGCGCGCATCGTGCCGCGGGGGGGGTGGTTCCCACCCCTGCCCGGCGCGCACGACCCACAAACGGGGCCGAAGGACAAGAAACCGAGCCGACGGACAAGGAATGGCAGGCGGCGCCCCGAGACCGCCCGCCCCGAGACAGCGCGAGCGGCGCCCGGACCGGGCGCCGCTCGTCGACGGTGGGCGATACTGGGTTCGAACCAGTGACCTCTTCGGTGTGAACGAAGCGCGCTACCACTGCGCCAATCGCCCGTGCCTGCACCCATCAGGTGCGGCGGAAACTGTAGCCCATGCCCGCCCGCGGGTCCCAACCGGCCGATCCGGGCCGATCCGCGCCGACCCGTTCAGCGGCCGAGCAGCTCCGGCTCCCGCTCGCGCCACACCCGGGCCGCCTCCCTCGTCACGGGTCCCGGGGCCGGGAGCTCGCGGTCGTCCCAGTGCGACACGGCCTGGACGTCGCGGGTCGTGGAGACGAGGAAGACCTCGCTGGCCCGCTGCACGGTCTCCACCGGCTCGTCGACCTCGCGACCGCCGCACCACTCGAGCACGAGGCCCCGGGTCACCCCTGCGAGGCACCCGCTGGCCAGCGTGGGGGTCCGGAGCTCGCCGTCGACCACGTAGAACACGTTGGAGCCGGTGCCCTCGCAGAGGTTCCCCGCGACGTTGGCGAAGACCGCCTCGGTGGCGCCGCGACGGCGGGCCTCGGCCAGGGCGACGACGTTCTCCGCGTACGACGTGGTCTTGAGGCCGGCCAGCGCCCCGCGCTCGTTGCGCGGCCACGGCACCGTCGCCACCCGGGTGGTCGCCGGGCTCGGCGCCAGCTCGTCGGCCACCACGACCAGCGTCGGCCGCCCGTCGACCCGACCGGAACCCAGCGGCGCCGGGCCACCCGTGTAGGTGATCCGCAGGCGGCCGAGCGGCAGCCGCTCGGGCGACAGCACCGCCGCGACCCCCCGGCGTACGGCCTCGAGGTCGACGTCGGGCAGGCCGAGCCCCTCGGCGCTGCGCACCAGGCGCTGGAGGTGCCGCTCGAGTGCGAACGGCTGCCCGTCGACGACCTTGACCGCCTCGAAGACACCGTCGCCGACGGTGAAGCCGTGGTCGCTCACCGCCACCGCGGGAGCGGTCGGGTCGGGCAGCAGGTGACCGTCGATCCAGGCGTGCATGGGCGTCACTCTAGGGAGGCGAGCGGGGCGGACGGCCGCCGTGGTGGCGGCCCCGACGCCCCCGCGCCACGCCCCGGACACCCGGATTTTGCGGCCCCGTGGGCATCGGCTACTGTTCCTGTCGCACGCCGGCCCCGGCCGGAAGCAAGCGGACGTAGCTCAGTTGGTAGAGCGCAACCTTGCCAAGGTTGAGGTCGCGAGTTCGAGCCTCGTCGTCCGCTCGGAGAGGTCTTTCCACCGGGTCCTTCCATGGAGGACCTCCACGGTGGGTTGGCCGAGAGGCGAGGCAACGGACTGCAAATCCGTCTACACGGGTTCAAATCCCGTACCCACCTCCATCACAACTCCAGACCCGGGCGATTGGCGCAGTGGTAGCGCGCTTCCTTGACACGGAAGAGGTCACTGGTTCAAACCCAGTATCGCCCACCATGGAGACGGTCCCTCACCTGCGATGCAGGCGAGGGACCGTTTTGTCGTTGCCCGCCTGATGGGTGCTTGGCGGGACTGGACGCCCCCGGGCCCACTGGCCACCAGTCCGATGGACGTGGCCACCAGTCCGATGGACCAGCCGGTCGACGCGGTGCGCCGCCGACCCCGCCGCATGGAGGGCGCACAGCCGGGTACCCGCGCTGTGTCGTGGTCCCGCCCTCCGTCGTCGTGATCGGCCGCGACCGTCGACCCGACGTCGTGGCCACCCTGCCGCGGCTCCCGGCGCCGTACGCCGTAGGCGGGACCGCCCGCCCGGTCCGCGAGGCCGCCTGACGACCACCACCCACCACGCAACACCGACCGAGAGGAGCACCCATGGCTTCCGAGAGCCACACCACCACCGACCACGACGAGATCCGCAGCTGGGTCGAGGAGCACGACGGCAAGCCCGCCCGGGTCCGCGGCACCGAGGGCGGCGAGGGCACCGGCGTGCTGCGCATCGACTTCCCCGGCGGCGCCGGTGAGGACCAGCTCGAGCACATCGGCTGGGAGGAGTGGTTCGAGACCTTCGACGACAACGACCTGGCCTTCCTCTACCAGGCGCAGAAGGCCAGCGGCGAGGACTCCACCTTCTTCAAGCTGGTCAACCGCTGACCGCGGCGGGCGACCGCGGCTGAGGTCGTCCTCAGCCCCGCTGTCTCCCCTCCTCACGGCCGATGCCGTCCAGGAACGAGCTGTAGGCGTCGTGGACGGCACGGCCGTCGAGCCGCAGGACGACCTCGTCGTGGCCCCGCGAGGGCGACCACCAGTTCTCCGAGCCGGTCCACACCCGGTGGTGCCGCCTGCCGTCGACGTCGTACGCGGCGGTCATCACCTTGAGGTGGTGGTAGCGGTCCGGGCCGAAGTGGCCGCGGCGCACGGTGATGCCCGCCTCCCTCAGCGTCACCCGGACGCGGTGGTCGAATGGGCGGCTCGCCAGCACCCGGACCTCGGCGCCCCGCTCCTCCTTGCGGGCCAGGACCCGGGCGATCCGCACGCCCCGTGGGTCCTGCCAGTTCGACATCGCCACCCGGATGGTGGTCCCCCGCGCCGGGAGCGCCGCGATCCGCCGGAGCACGGGATCGGTCTGCCGGGGCGAGTTCCAGGGCCCGAAGATCAGCGCCGCGTCGGCGAGCCGGTAGTGGCGGAAGGGCCGCCCCACCGCACGGTCGCGCGCCTGGCGCTCGAAGATCCGAGCGAGCCGGTCGTGCAGGTCGCGCCGCCCGCGGAGGACGACCGCGTCGTTGAACTGGGCCCGCTGGGCGCCGCGGGCCAGGTTCGCGGAGGTCACCACGCTCACCCAGCGGTCATCCCCGGAGCGGGTGAACGTCCAGGACTTCTGGTGCAGGTTGGTCGGGGCACCGCCGAACCTCGACGCCCCCCGCGCGGCGGCCCGCACGCATCGGGCGTAGGACGGCCGGTCGAGCCGGGCCCGCAGGCGACGCAGCTCCGGCTCGCCGCAGGCGATCCCACCGACCAGCAGCCGGACCGTCACCCCGCGGCGGTGGGCCCGGAGCAGCTCACGGGTCCAGTGCGGGTCGTCGTAGGTCCAGGTCACGGCCCGCACGGTGCCGCCCGGCGGCGTACGCCTCAGCAGGCGGGTGATCCTCGCGCGCACCGCCCCGTCACCGGGGGTCGAGAAGACCGGTTCTGCCGTCGGCGCGGGCTCCGCCGTACGGCGCTCGACGGCCGCCTGCACCGGAGCCTCGGACGGCGGAGCGTCGGCGGTCGGCCCCGCGGGCGCCGGCGCGACGACCGAGCCGGCGAGCACCGCGGCGGCTGCGAGGACGACTCCCACGACGGCGGGCAGGACGGCACGGGCGACTCGACTCACGGGTCTCCTTCACGGGGCCGCGACCTGCGACCCTCGGGCCGAACCTAGGGAGCCCGGATGGGAGCCGGATGACACGCGGGTGAAGGGCTCCTCACGTTCCGTGGACGGGTTCGGTGACCCACCGCCGCCCTTCAGCCCTTCAGCCGCTCGTGCCGTGCCCGGCGCCGACGGCCGGAGGGAGCGAGGACCCTGCGGGCTCGCGCCGGGTGGGGCGTCCGGCTCAGCGCCGCCGCAGCACGGAGACCCCCGCCCACACGACGAGCGGGAGGCCGATCAGGAGCAGGAGGATCGCGGGGAGGCCGATGTCGGGCATGGGGGTCCGGTTCCCCGGCCGGCTCACGGGAAAACGGAACCGGCCCGGGGGCAGCGGCGTCCCCGGGCCGGTCCACCTTCAACGATGACGCGGTGCTGGTCGTCCGGCCACCCCGACCGGTCGCCCGGCACCATCCATCGCGCGGCACCACGACGCAGCGGTCCCGGAGGCGGCCGTTCCGTGTTCGGCCGGTCCCCGGGGTTGGTGCTGCAGCGATGCTGCTCGGAAGGTCCCACGTACCGTGCGACCCCCATAGACGCACGGTGCGTTGTCGTGTCCAACGAGCCCGACGCGCCGGGGGTACGGCGGCTCCGTGCGGTCCTGCTCACAGCGGCGCCGGTCTGGACCGGCCTGGCCGCAGCCACCGCCCCGGCCGCCGACGCGGGTCTCCCGGGACGCCATTCACGTGATGATGGCGTCCCGGGACCCACAGCCCCGCCCTCCCCCAACGAACCGAGGCAGTCCGTCCATGGTGACGAGCGCCTGTGACCTGCGACACCACCGACGAGGTCGACCTCCATGGCCCGAACGGGCCATGCGCATGGTCGATCGGGCCGTCGCCGCGGACGTCCCCCGCGCCGGCGTGCCGCACCGGTCCAGTCCACCTCCGGCGGAAGCCGGCCGTCTCCGCCGTTCCGCGCCCGCCGCCTGGGCGGCGGCGGTACTGTCGAGCTCGTCGAGCCGCTGGCGACCCGAGACGCCGGCGGCTCGACCCATGTCCACGTCCGCTCGCGCGGCCACCCGTGACGGGTCGCCGTTCACAGCGGCGTGAGCCGGGCCGCGGGGAGCCACTCCTCGACCAGGCCCCAGACGCCGGGCCGCAGCAGCGCGCCGTACACCACCCGGCCCTCCCAGCCCGAGGGCGTCTGCCGCCACTCGACGAGCAGGCCCGGCCGCCGGGCGCCACCGCCGGAGCCGTCCGCCACCCAGCAGTGGCGCGACGGAGTGGACATGCCCCGATGATAGGCGAGGATCGAACAGGTGTTCGACCCGCAGGGGCCTACTCGGCGACGTCCTCGTTGTGCGTGCCCGGCCGCGGCGCCCACGGCAGCTCCCTCGCGGGCCGGACGACGATGAGCCGGTCCCCGCGGGCGAGGAGCGTGACCACCGGGTCGAAGTACCGGTAGACCTTCTCGTCGCGGACCACTGCGATCACCTGGTCCGGGAGCGACTGCGGCTGCCGGCCCACCTCGGAGACGAGGAGGTCGCGCTCGGCCACCTCCAGCCCGTCACCGTAGGACAGCAGGTCCTCGAGGACCGAGCCCAGCGCCGGCGACACGGTCGAGAGCCCGAGCAGCCGCCCGACGGCGTCGGAGGAGGTGATCACCGAGTTCGCCCCGGACTGCTTCATCAGCGGGGCGTTCTCCTGCTCCCGCACCGCCGTGACGATCCAGGCGTCGGGGTTGAGCTGCCGGACCGTGAGCGTGGCGAGGACGTTGGAGTCGTCGCGGTCGGTGGTGATGATGACCTGCTCCGCCTCCGCGACCCCGGCGCGACGGAGCACCTCGCGGCGGGTGGCGTCGCCGGTGACCACCGCGAGACCGTCGGCGTGGGCGTCCTGCAACGCCAGCGGGCTGGGGTCGACGACCACCACGCTGTCCCGCGACAGGCCGTTGTTGACGAGCGTGTCGACCGCGCTGCGGCCCTTCGTGCCGTAGCCGACGACGACGACGTGGTGTCCCATCTTCCTCCTCCAGCGGGCGACCCGGAACTGCTCGCGCCCCTGCGAGGCCAGGACCTCGAGGGTGGTGCCGATGAGCAGCACCAGGAACGCGATCCGGGCCGGGGTGATGACGAACGCGTTGATCATCCGGGCCGTGTCGGTGACCGGCGCGATGTCGCCGTACCCGGTCGTCGAGAGCGTGACGGTGGTGTAGTAGATCGCGTCGATGACGCTGATGACGTTGTCCGGGTCGTTGCCGTCCTGGTAGCCGTCGCGGTCCAGGTAGACGATCAGCACCGTGCCGACCAGGATCCCGAGGGCAGCCAGCAGGCGCCGCCCGAGCTCCCACCACGGCGACCGGTTCCGCTCCGGCAGCGACACGTGGCTGCTGCGACCGCGGTGCTGCGCCGAGGGGTCCGGCGACCGGGGAACGCCCGGTGCGGGCTCGGGGTCCATCGGCACGCGGGGCAACCTACCTCTCCTTGGCCGCGAGGTGGCGCAGGCGGGTCACCAGCTCGAGCCGGGCGCGGGCGGTCGCCTTCTGGGGGAAGACGGCGTCGAAGGCGGCGTTCACGGCCGCGCCGATCAGCACGGCGATCGCGACGATGTAGAGCCACAGCAGCACCGCGATGGGCGCGGCGAGGGGGCCGTAGATCGACTTGGAGTCCGCGGCCGTGACGGTCAGCACCCAGCGCAGGGCGTAGGAGCCGAGGATCCACGCGACGAGCGAGAAGGTCGCACCCGGCAGGTTGAAGCTCCAGCTGGTCCGGACCGGCACGGAGACGTGGTAGAGCGTCGCGAGGAAGCAGATGCAGACGATGCACACGGCCGGCCAGTAGAAGCGCAGGAGGAAGTCCAGCGCAGGGGGCAGCGCGTCGGCGACGAGGGACGGTCCGGCCACCATCAGCGGGATGGAGAACATCCCGGTCAGCAACGCCAGGACGTAGAGCACGAACGACAGCGCCCGGGTCTTGATGATCCCGCGGTGCCCCCCGAGCCCGTGCATGATCGTGATGGTGTCGACGAAGACGTTGAGCGCCCGCGACCCGGACCACAGCGCCAGGACGAAGCCGAGCGAGATGACGTCGAAGCGACCGCCCTCGAGCACGTCCTCCATGGTCGGCTCGATGATGCTCGTGACCGCCTGCTCGGTCAGCAGCTCGCGGGAGAGGTCGAGCACCGCCTGTCGCACGTCCTCGATCTGCGCGGCGGTGAAGCGGTCGGTGACGTAGCCGATGGCGCCGGCCATCGCGAAGATCAGCGGCGGGACCGACAGCACGGCGAAGAACGCGCCCTCGGCGGCCAGCCCGGTGACCCGGTAGCGCAGGCACGACCCGACCGTCGTCACGAGCAGGCGCCACACGGTGTCCCGGGCGCGGCCGAGCCAGCCCGCGCCCGTACCGGCGCCACCCCTGCCCCCGGGGTGGTGGCCCGCCGCGGGGCGTGCCCGCCGCCCCGACGTCCGAGGCCCGGTCGACGGGTCCATGGGCCTACGGTAACCACATGCGTACCGAGATCCGGGTCACCACGAACCAGGCGCCGCCGCTGGTGGGTCACAACGTCGTCGCGGCCGACCGCGCCCTGACCGAGGCCGTCGTCCGGCACGGCTCGCAGGAGGTCCTCGACGACCTCCTCCCCCTGGGCGCCGAGGCGGGCTCCGCCGAGGCGCGCGAGCACGGGCAGCTCGCGAACGAGTTCCACCCGCGGCTGACCCCCTATGACCGGTACGGCAACCGGATCGACGAGGTCGCCTTCCACCCGTCGTGGCACTGGCTGATGGAGCGCGCCGTGGGCCACGGCCTCGGCGCCGCCCCCTGGGAGCAGCAGGAGGCCGGGGCCGCGCACGCGCACCTGCGCCGCGCGGCCGGCTTCCTCGCGTGGTCGCACACCGAGCCCGGTCACGGCTGCCCGATCTCGATGACGTACGCCGCGGTGCCGGCGCTCCGGGCCGACGACGCGCTCGCCAAGGAGTGGACGCCGCTGCTGGCCTCCACGACGTACGACCCCCGCCTCCGCGCACCGTCGGAGAAGCTCGGCGCGCTCGCCGGCATGGGGATGACCGAGAAGCAGGGCGGGTCCGACGTCCGGGCCAACATCACCCAGGCGCGGCCCACGTCGGACGGCAGCTACACGCTGCACGGCCACAAGTGGTTCACCTCTGCCCCCATGAACGACGTCTTCCTCGTGCTCGCCCAGGCCGAGGGCGGCGTGACCTGCTTCGTCGTGCCGCGGGTCCTCCCCGACGGCACCCGCAACCAGCTCGACGTCGTGCGGCTCAAGGACAAGCTGGGCAACCGCTCCAACGCCTCTTCGGAGCTGGAGCTGGACGGGACCGTCGCCATCCGGCTGGGCGACGAGGGGCGAGGCGTCCGCACCATCATCGAGATGGTCGCCGCGACCCGGCTCGACTGCGTGCTCGGCTCGGCAGGGCTGATGCGCCGAGCGGTCTCGGAGGCGTCGTGGCACGCCGCCCACCGCTCCGCCTTCGGCTCCACCCTCGCCGAGAAGCCGCTCATGCAGAACGTCCTGGCCGACCTGGCGGTCGAGTCGGAAGCGGCCACCGCGCTCGCCCTGCGGCTCGCCACCGCCGTCGACGCGCCGCACGACCCCCACGAGGCGGCGCTGCGGCGCATCGCGCTGCCGCTGGCGAAGTTCTGGGTCTGCAAGCGAACCCCGGGCATGGTCGCCGAGGCCCTGGAGTGCCTCGGCGGGAACGGCTACGTCGAGGAGTCGGTCATGCCGCTGCTCTACCGCGAGGCGCCGCTGAACTCGGTGTGGGAGGGCTCGGGCAACGTCAACGCGCTCGACGTGCTCCGCGCGCTCGGCCGTGAGCCCGAGGCCCTCGACGCCTGGATCACCGAGGTGGGGCTCGCCCGCGGCGCCGACAGCCGGCTGGACCGGTCGATCGACCAGGTGCTCGACATGCTGGGCTCGCTGCTCGGGGACCCGGCCCAGCTCGAGGTCGGCGCCCGCCGCCTGGCCGGCCGGATGGCCGCGGTGCTGCAGGGCTCGCTGCTGGTCCGGTTCGCACCGGCCGAGGTGGCCGACGTCTTCTGCGCCTCGCGCCTCGGCGGGTCCTACGACGGCACCTACGGCGCGCTCACCGGCGGTGACCTGCGCGCCCTCGTCGAGCGGACGACGCCGGCCCCCTGAGCGCGGGGCGGGCGACCCCTGTGGATGACCGCCGACGCCGAGTCGGCTCCTGCGTCAGTCTGGCAGGGTGCTCGAGGACGTCCTGACCGCGCTCGGCGGAGTCGCCACCCGGGCGCAGCTCCTCGCCGTCGTCAGCCGGTCGGAGCTGGACCGTGCGCTACGGACCGGCGCCGTCGTCCGGATGGCGCGCGACAGGTACGCCCTCTCCTCGACCGACACCGCGGTCGCCACCGCTCACGCGTTGAGCGGCGTCCTCTGCCTGACAAGCGCCGCCCTCCACCACGGATGGGCGGTCAAGACGGTGCCGCAACGCCCCCACGTCGCCGTCCCGAAGAACCGAAGGCTCTCCGCCGAGCAGCGCGGGTCCGCCGTGATCCACCGGGCCACCCACCCCCCGGACGACGTCGTCGACGGGCTCGCCACGACCAAGGACGTCACCCTCGTCCAGTGCCTTCGCTCGCTGCCGCACGACGAGGCGTTGGCCGTCGCAGACTCCGCCGCTCGCGCCGGCGACCTCGCGGCGCTGCGCCGCGCAGGCCGACTCGCCCGCGGCACCGGGGCAGCGCGGGTCCGCGCCCTCGCGGCGCAGGCACGGGCGGAGGCAGCCAACCCGTTCGAGTCGGTGCTCCGGTCCATCGCCCTCGGCATCGACGGACTGGAGGTCGAACCCCAGCGACTGATCACCTCGGTGACGCCGTGGGCGCGCCCCGACCTCGTCGACCGCCGACTCCGGATCGTGCTCGAGGCGGACTCCTTCGAGTGGCACGGGGACCGCGCGGCGCTGCGTCGCGACGCCCGTCGCTACAACCTTCTCGTCGCTGACGGCTGGGTCGTGCTCCGGTTCGCCTGGGAGGACGTGATGCACGACCCCGACCACGTGCGGGCGGTCCTCCGCGCGGTGACCGCCCGACGTACCGAAGTGGGCTGCTCGCGCTGCCCCGCCGCCTGAGGCACAGGGCGGCTGCGCAGGTCGGTACGCCCGCAGACCGTCAGCTCAGCTCAGCTCGAGGCCCGGGTACAGCGGGTGCTTGTCCAGCATCTCGGCGGAGGCGGCCTTGACCCGGTCCGCCACCCCGTCACCGAGGGCGTACGACGCCTTCGACGGGCCGCCGGCCTTGGTGGTGCCGGCCTCGGTGTTGCGCAGCACGTCGACGATCAGCTCCGCGACCCGGTCGAACTCGTCGTGCCCGAAGCCGCGCGTGGTGAGCGCCGGCGTGCCGAGCCGGATGCCGGAGGTGTACCAGGCGCCGTTCGGGTCGTTCGGGACGGAGTTGCGGTTGGTCACGACCCCTGCGTCGAGGAGGGCCGACTCCGCCTGCCGGCCGGTGAGTCCGAACGAAGAGACGTCGAGCAGGACGAGGTGGTTGTCGGTGCCACCGGTGACCAGGTCCGCCCCGCGGGTGAGGAAGCCCTCGGCCAGCGACTTCGCGTTGTCGGCGACCTGCTGGGCGTAGCCGCGGAAGGAGTCCTGGCGTGCCTCGGCGAGCGCGACGGCCTTGGCGGCCATCACGTGGGAGAGCGGGCCACCGAGGACCATCGGGCAGCCGCGGTCGACGCTCGGGGCGTACTCCGCCGTGGCCAGCACCATGCCGCCGCGCGGGCCGCGCAGCGACTTGTGGGTGGTCGTGGTGACGACGTGCGCGTGCGGCACCGGGTCCTCGTCGCCGGTGAAGACCTTGCCCGCGACCAGGCCCGCGAAGTGGGCCATGTCGACCATGAGGGTCGCGCCCACCTCGTCGGCGATCTCGCGCATCTTCGCGAAGTTCACCCGCCGCGGGTACGCCGAGTAGCCGGCCACCAGCACCAGCGGCTTGAACTCGCGGGCCTTCGCCGCGACCGCGTCGTAGTCGAGGAGACCGGTGGTCGGGTCGGTGCCGTACTGCTGCTGGTGGAACATCTTGCCGCTGATGTTCGGACGGAAGCCGTGCGTCAGGTGGCCCCCGGCGTCGAGGCTCATGCCGAGCAGCCGCTGGTTGCCGAGCTCCTTGCGCAGCGCCTCCCAGTCCTCCTCGGTGAGCTCGCTGACGTTCTTCTTCTCCGCCCGCTCCAGCCAGGGGCCCTCCACCCGGTGGGCCAGGATCGACCAGAAGGCGACGAGGTTCGCGTCGATGCCCGAGTGCGGCTGCACGTAGGCGTGCTCGGCCCCGAACAGCTCGCGAGCGTGCTCGGCGGCCAGCGCCTCGACGGTGTCGACGTTCTGGCAGCCGGCGTAGAACCGGTGGCCGACCGTGCCCTCGGCGTACTTGTCGCTGAACCAGGTGCCCATCGTCATCAGGACGGCCGGCGAGGCGTAGTTCTCGCTCGCGATGAGCTTGAGCGACGCGCGCTGGTCCACCAGCTCCTGACGGGTCGCCTCGGCGATCCGCGGCTCGACCGAGGCGATCAGCTCGAGGGCTTGCGAGTAGGCGCTGCTGGCGAGTCGGGAGGCGTCCGTCATGGGCACCACCCTAGTGACGCCGTGGGCCGCGCCCCACTCGTCGGGCCGCGCTGGACAGGTGTGACGTGCACCCCATCGCACCCCGGCGCAGGCGGGGAACGCGGCGTCGTCGTCCACATGTCGGACAGCGAGTCCACATCATGGGATTTCGTCTTGTGGGACGGCCGTCCGAGGACTGAGACTCCACGTCATGGTCTCCGCTGCAACGCACGCCTACCTCGTGGTCCGCCGCCACGTGGACCTCGGGCGCACCCGCAGCATGATGTGTCGCCAGCGCTGACGACGCCCGACCGATCACCCACCCGCGCCGCCCCGAGGGCCTGCGCGGACCAGCGCGAAGGACACGCCCGTGACCGAGACCACCAGCCGACCGGCACCCCGCCCCCGCCCCAAGCGCGGTGAGGGCCAGTGGGCCCTGGGCTACCGCGAGCCGCTAAACAAGAACGAGCAGTCCAAGAAGGACGACAACCCGCTCAACGTGCGGGCGCGCATCCTCCACATCTACTCCAAGCGCGGCTTCGACTCCATCGACCCCGCCGACCTGCGCGGGCGCTTCCGCTGGATGGGGCTCTACACCCAGCGCGCCCCCGGCTTCGACGGCGGCAAGACCGCCACGGTGCCGGAGGAGGAGCTCGACGACCGCTACTTCATGCTGCGGGTCCGCTCCGACGGCCAGCTCCTCTCCCCCGCCGCCGTCCGCGCGCTGGGCACGATCGGGCAGGACTTCGCCCGCGACACCGCCGACGTCACCGACCGCGCGAACATCCAGTACCACTGGATCCGCGTCGAGGACGTGCCCACCATCTGGGAGCGGCTCGACGAGGCCGGGCTCAGCTCGCTGGAGGCCTGCGGCGACTCCCCCCGCCCGTTCCTGGGCTCGCCGGTGGCCGGGGTCAGCACCGACGAGATCATCGACGGCAGCCCGGCACTGGACGAGATCTTCCGCCGCTACATCGGCAACCCCGACTTCTCCAACCTGCCCCGGAAGTTCAAGACGGCCGTCACCGGCCACCCGGGCCACGACGTCTCCCCCGAGACCAACGACGTCTCCTTCGTCGGCACGGTGCACCCCGAGCACGGCCCCGGGTTCGACCTGTGGGTCGGTGGCGGCCTGTCGACGAACCCGATGTTCGCCCAGAAGCTCGGGGTGTGGATCCCGCTCGACGACGTCCCGGACGTCTGGGAGGGCGTCGCCTCCATCTTCCGCGACTACGGCTACCGCCGCCTGCGCTCGCGGGCCCGGCTGAAGTTCCTGGTCGCCGACTGGGGCGTGGAGAAGTTCCGTGAGGTCCTCGAGACCGAGTACCTCCAGCGGGCCCTCGTCTCCAACCCCTCGCCGGAGTCACCGGTGGGGCACCGCGACCACGTCGGCGTGCACGACCAGAAGGACGGCAAGAAGTACGTCGGCGTCGCGCCGACCGCCGGCCGGGTCTCGGGCACGATGCTCGTCCGCCTCGCCGACCTCATGGCCGAGCACGGCGTCGCCGGCGCCCGCCTCACGCCGTACCAGAAGATCGTCCTGATCGGGGTCGACCCCGAGCGCGTCGAGCAGGTGGTCGCCGAGCTCGACGAGATCGGCCTCTCCGCCCGCCCGTCGAACTGGCGCCGGAACACCATGGCCTGCACCGGCATCGAGTTCTGCAAGCTGGCCATCGTCGACACCAAGGAGCGGGCCCGCCGGCTCGTCGCCGAGCTCGAGCAGCGCTTCCCGGACCTCGACACCCCGATCACCGTGAACGTCAACGGCTGCCCCAACGCGTGCGCCCGCACCCAGGTCGGGGACATCGGCCTCAAGGGCCAGCTGGTCATGCACGAGGGCGAGCAGGTCGAGGGCTTCCAGGTGCACCTCGGCGGCGCGACCGGCCTGGGGGCGAACTTCGGGCGCAAGCTGCGCGCGCACAAGGTCACCAGCGCCGGCCTCGACGACTACGTGGCGAGCGTGGTCACGAACTACCTCGCCGACCGCGCCGAGGGTGAGTCGTTCTCCACCTGGGTGCACCGGGCCGAGGAGGACCTGCTGCGCGGTGACCGCACCCTGGCGGCGAGCCCGTCATGACCGAGCGGGCCGGCACGCCGTACCACTGCCCGTTCTGCGGTGACGAGGACCTGCGCCCGCACGAGGTCCTCGGCGAGGACGGCGAGGTCACCTCCCCGCACGGCTCCTGGGAATGCCGCTCGTGCCTGCGGGCCTTCTCCCTGCGGATGCTCGGCCTCGTCCGGCCGGGCACGTCGAGCACGGGAGTGACCGAATGAGCGCCGCAGCGACCACGACCGCACGCAACTCCCGCGGCATCCAGACCGAGGGCCGCACCCCGGAGGAGCTGCGCGAGCTGGTCTCGCACTGGGGCGCCGAGCTCGAGCTCGCCCCGGCCGAGGTGATCATCGAGTGGGCCGCCGCCACCTTCGGCGAACGGTTCTGCGTCACCTCCTCGATGGGCGACGCGGCGCTGGCGCACCTCGCCTCCACGGTCGTGCCGGGCATCGACGTCGTCTTCCTCGACACCGGCTACCACTTCGTCGAGACCATCGGCACCCGCGACGCCGTCTCGGCGACGATGGACGTCAACCTGCTCACGATCACGCCCGTGCAGAGCGTCGCGGAGCAGGACGCCGCGCACGGCAAGGACCTCTACAAGACCGACCCCGACCTGTGCTGCAAGCTGCGGAAGGTCCAACCGCTCGCCGAGGGGCTGAGCGGCTACGACGCCTGGGCCACCGGCCTGCGCCGCGCGGAGACCCACAACCGCGTGATCGCGCCGGTCATCGGCTGGGACGCCAAGAAGGGCAAGGTCAAGGTCTCGCCGCTCGCGCGGTGGAGCGACGAGCAGATGGAGCGCTACATCGCCGAGAACGGCGTGCTCGTCAACCCGCTCGTCTACGACGGCTACCCCTCCATCGGGTGCGCGCCGTGCACCCGGCGCGTCGCGCCCGGCGAGGACCCGCGCAGCGGCCGCTGGGCCGGGACCAACAAGACCGAGTGCGGGATCCACTCGTGAGCCCGCTCCCCCCTCGCACCCTCCCCGACAGCGTGGTCGGGCACCACCTCGTCACCGCACCGCTCCCAAGGAGGTCCACACCGTGACCGCTCCTGCCCTCGTGGCGCTGGCCCACGGAAGTCGCGACCCGCGCTCCGCAACCACCATCACCGCCCTCGTCGACGAGGTGCGCGCCATGCGCCCCGACCTCCGCGTCGAGCAGGCGTTCCTCGAGCTGTCGCGGCCGACGTTCGGCAAGGTCGTCGACAAGCTGGTCCGCGCCGGGTACGACGAGATCGTCGTCGTCCCCCTCCTGCTCACCGAGGCCTACCACGCGACCGTCGACGTGCCCCGCGCGGTCGCCGAGGTCGTCGAGCGCCACCCCCAGCTCAAGGTCCGGGTCACCTCCGTCCTCGGCCTCGAGCCGTGCTTCCTCGAGGTCCTCGACGTGCGGATGCGCGAGGCGCTCAAGCGTGCGCGGGTCCGCGAGCTCGACGCGCTCGTGCTCGCGGCCGCCGGCTCGAGCGACGCGCTGGCCAACCAGTCCGTGGCCCGCATGGCCCGACTGTGGGGCAGCCACCACAAGCTCCCCGTGACCGCCGCCTTCGCCTCGGCCGCCCCTCCCGCGGCCGGGGAGGCGGTGCGGGCCTTCCGCGCCGAGGGCCGCCGCCACATCGCGGTCGCCTCGCTCTTCCTCGCGCCCGGCTTCCTCCCCGACCGGGCCGCCGAGCTGGCCCTCGAGGCCGGGGCCGTGGCCGTCTCGGAGCCGCTCGGCGCCCATCCGGAGGTGGCCCGCACGGTCCTGGCGCGGTACGCCGTGGGCGCCGTCGAGCTGGTCCCGGTCTAGGCCGGTCGGGGCGAGAGGAAAGAGACCTCTCATCTCCCGTTTGGGACGTGGCGAGCGGGGAAGGTTCCGTCCGCGACCCGCTCGGGTCGCGCACCGCCACGACCTAGAACGGGAACGACCTTGCGCGCACGACGCCTCCTGACCGCCACCCTCGCTGCCACCCTCCTCGCCCCTGCGGGCGCCCTCACCGCCACGCCGGCCACCGCGGCCGAGGCGACCCGGATCGTGGGGGCGTCCGGTGAGCCCTGGCTCGAGCCCTCCAGCTACCGCACCCAGCCCGGCGCGCCCAAGTTCAACGACTCGGTGTCGCTGCAGATCAACGTCGAGACGACCTCCGGCGAGCGGGTCTTCAACGGCGGCCTGACCGTGCAGCGGAAGCTCGCCGGCAAGTCCGGCTGGGTGACCGTGGCCTCCTCGGACTCGGCCTACCTGTACGAGACGATCAAGGCCAAGGGCAACGCGACCTACCGCGTGCTCTACGCCGGCGACGAGACCTACGCCCCCACCGAGGACAGCGCCGGCCTCAAGGTCCAGCGCGACCTGGGCACCAAGCCGGTCGAGCGGAGCGGCAAGCTGCTGATCGAGGGCAAGGTCAAGCCCGGCTACAAGAAGAAGAAGGTCGTCGTCCAGCGCAAGAACGGCAAGAAGTGGACCAAGTTCTCCGTGGTCCGCACCAACGCCAAGAGCGCCTTCACCGCACGGGTCAAGGCCCCCGCCAGGGTCGGCGGCAAGATTCACTACCGCGTCGTCGTGCCGGCGGGCGGCGGGTTCGCCACCAGCACCAGCCCGACCTACATCGCCACCAAGCGCGCCTACTGAGGCCTCTCCCCCGGCCCGTCAGCCCACGAGCGCCTGCCTCAGGTGCTCGAGCTGGCGGGCCGGGTCGGTCGTGAGGCCGCCGTGGACCGGACCCGGCTGGACGACGGTGCTCTTGGGGGCCTTGAGGAACCCGAAGCGCTGCCCGGCTGCATGGCCGGAAGCGGCGCCGCCGCGCGGCTCACCCGTGCAGACCGCCTCCACGAAACCCAGCGCGTCGCAGACCTGGTCGACGTCCAGGCGCGGGTGGAGGGCCAGGAGCCGGTCCCGGTCGACGTGCCACGAGGCCTGGAGGAAGTCGGCCGACTGGCAGTACAGGACGACGCCCACGTTGACGAACTCCTCCCGGTCGACGCGCGGCACGCACCGCAGCACGACGTACTGGTAGGCCAGGCGACTCATCGGTCCATCCCCTCGGCCGGCGCCGGCAGCCACGTGCGGGTCGCGAGGCGGGCCGTGAGGAACTCGACGTACGCCGCACGCACCGCCTCCGGGGTGCTCGCACCGGGGACCGGCTCGAGCCACTCGTCGGGCACCGCAGTCACCACGGCGGGCAGGTCCTCCGGTTGCAGCAGCCGCGTGATCTCGGCGTCCGCCGCCGGCAGTGCGGCGGCGTGCGCAGCCAGGACGTGGTCGTCCATGCTCCACGGCTGAGCGGCGAAGCGCGCCGCCGCCCCGTCCCGCTCCAGCGCACCCCCGGGCCAGCCGTGGTGGAAGTACAGCGAGGCGCCGTGGTCGATGACCCAGAGCTCACCGTGCCACACGAGCAGGTTGGGATTGCGCCAGCTCCGGTCCACGTTGGCGCAGAACGCGTCGAGCCACAGCACCTTCGCCGCCAGGTCGGCGCCGGCGCCGCCGACCTCGCCGTCGTAGCCGAACGAGCCGGGCAGGAAGTCCACCCCGAGGTTGAGCCCCACGCTGGCGACCAGGAGCTCCTGCACCTCCTCGTCGGCCTCGTACCGCGCGATCTCCGGGTCCAGGTCGAGCGCGACCAGTCGCGGCGTGCGCAGGCCGATCCGGCGGGCCAGCTCGGCGGCGAGCACCTCGGCGACGAGCACCCGCAGGCCCTGCCCCGCGCCGCGGAACTTGCAGACGTAGGTGCCGAGGTCGTCGCCCTCCACGATGCCCGGCAGGCTCCCGCCCTCGCGCAGCGGCGTGACGTAGCGGGTCACCGAGACCAACGGCAGACCGGTCACGTGACCGGTCCCTGCGCCACCAGCCGTCGGCGCTCGGACTCCGGGTCGAAGTCGGCCGCGGGCCACTGGGGGTCCAACCGGGTCAGCACCTCGAGCAGCAGGCGACCGACGGCGAGGTTGCGGTACCACTTGCGGTCGGCCGGCACGACGTACCACGGCGCGTGGTCGCTGTGGGTGCGCTCCACGGCGAGCTCGTAGGCCTCGCGGTAGGCCGGCCACAGAGCACGCTCGTCGACGTCACCGGGGTTGTACTTCCAGTGCTTGCTCGGCTTGTCGAGCCGCGCGAGCAGGCGCTCGCGCTGCTCCTCGGGCGAGATGTGGAGCAGGCACTTCACGACCACCGTGCCCCGGTCGACCAGCTCCCGCTCGAAATCGACGATGGCGCCGTAGCGACGCTCGATCTCCTCCGCCGGTGCCAGCTCGCGGACGCGGTGGATGAGGACGTCCTCGTAGTGCGACCGGTCGAAGACCCCGACGTAGCCGCACTCGGGCAGTGCGCGCCGCACGCGCCACAGGAAGTCGTGGGCCTGCTCCTCCTCGGTCGGCGCCTTGAACGAGGTGATGCGGACCCCCTGCGGATCCATCAGCCCGACCGTGTGCCGCAGCGTGCCGCCCTTGCCCGAGGTGTCCATGCCCTGCAGCACCAACAGGATGCTCCGCTGCGGCGCCGGCGCGCCGGCCCGCCCTTGCGCGAAGAGCCGCTCCTGCAGCTCGGCGAGAGGAGAGCCGAGGTCTGCGAGGGCTTCCTTGCCCTCCGTCTTGCCGCCCGTGAAGTCCGGCGTCGCGTCGGTGGGGTACGCCCGGAGGTCGACCCGGCCCGCCGAGACTCGGAGCGGGTGGTCGGACCGGTGGACCTGGTGCGCGCTGGAGTCGGACATGGCCCCATCATTCACGACGCCGGGTCGATCCCCTCTGCCTCGTCGCGACCGGCCGCGCTGAGCTCCTCACGCACGACGGCGAAGGCGAGCCCGGAGCCGTAGCCCTTGCGAGCGAGCATCCCGACGAGTCGACGCGTGGCGGTGACGTCGTCGACGCGGGCCAGGGAGCGCAGCTTCTTGCGCACCAGGGCGCGCGCAGCCTCCTCCTCGGCCGCCGGGTCGATCTCGTCGAGCGCCTCGCGGGCGACCTCGTCGTCGACACCCTTGCGGCGCAACTCCTGGGCCAGGGCTCGCCGGGCCAGCTTCTTGCCGGGCTGCCGGCTCCCCACCCAGGCGCGGGCGAAGGCCGCGTCGTCGACCAGCCCCACCTCCTCGAAGCGGTCCAGGAGCCGCGTGGCGAGGTCGACCGGGACGTCCTTGGCGGCGAGCTTGTCGGCGAGCTCCTTGCGGGAGCGGGCCTGCCCGGTGAGCTGGTCGAGCAGGATCTTGCGCGCGACCGCCTCGGCATCCGCCGGGGGCCCGGCCGCGACCGCGTCCTCCGGCGGTGGTGCCGGCGTGGACGCGCGCCGGGTCCACGCGTCCACCCCGGCACCGACGTCACCCAGCCAGTCGGGGGCCGGCCGGTCCTCCGAGCACGCCTCACTCATCGGTCACCTCGGTGATCGAGCCTGTCGAGATTCGGTGATCGAGCCTGTCGAGATCTAGAAGTCCTCGACGCCGACCGGCGCAGCCGGCAGGTCGGCCTCCTGGTCGACCGTCGGACCGACGCCGAGCTTCTCGAGGATCTTCTTCTCCAGCTCGTTGGCCAGGTCGGGGTTGTCGCGCAGGAAGTTCCGCGCGTTCTCCTTGCCTTGCCCGAGCTGGTCGCCCTCGTAGGTGTACCAGGCACCGGCCTTGCGGACGAGACCGGCCTCGACACCGACATCGATCAGGCCGCCCTCGCGGCTGATGCCCTTGCCGTACATGATGTCGAACTCCGCCTGCTTGAAGGGCGGGGCGACCTTGTTCTTCACCACCTTGACCCGGGTGCGGTTGCCGACCATGTCGGTGCCGTCCTTGAGGGTCTCGATGCGCCGCACGTCGAGCCGGACCGAGGAGTAGAACTTCAGCGCCCGGCCACCGGTCGTGGTCTCGGGCGAGCCGAACATCACGCCGATCTTCTCCCGGAGCTGGTTGATGAAGATCGCGGTCGTCTTGGAGTTGTTCAGCGCACCGGTCATCTTGCGCAGCGCCTGGCTCATCAGGCGGGCCTGGAGGCCGACGTGGCTGTCGCCCATCTCGCCCTCGATCTCGGCGCGGGGCACCAGCGCGGCGACCGAGTCGATCACGATCAGGTCGAGCGCGCCGGAGCGGATCAGCATGTCGGCGATCTCGAGGGCCTGCTCGCCGGAGTCCGGCTGGGAGACGAGGAGCGCGTCGGTGTCGACGCCGAGTGCCTTGGCGTACTCCGGGTCGAGCGCGTGCTCGGCGTCGATGAACGCCACGATGCCGCCGGCGCGCTGGGCGTTGGCGACCGCGTGCAGGGCGACCGTGGTCTTTCCGGAGGACTCGGGGCCGTAGACCTCCACCACACGGCCGCGCGGCAGCCCACCCAGGCCGAGGGCGACGTCCAGCGCGATCGACCCGGTCGGGATCACCTCGAGGGGCGCGCGGGTCTCGTCGCCCAGGCGCATGACCGAGCCCTTGCCGAACTGCCGCTCGATGTTGACGAGCGCTGCGTCCAGCGCCTTGTCGCGGTCTCCACCAGCCATGGTGTTCTTCCTTGTCTCTCGTCGGGTTGCAGGCACGTCGACGACGCTAGGACGAGCCACCGACAACGCCTGGTCAGCGCGGTCGACGCCTGTGGACCACCTCGGCCCGCGTCATGCCTGTGCGACCAACCTAGCCCGAACACGTGTTCGAGCCGCGCCGCCACGCCGGGCGCGAACGAGCGTCAGCGCTCCGACGCAGGCAGCTCGAGCGCGGCCCACACCGCCGCCCACACCTGCTTCGGTGGCACCCCGGCGTCGAGCGCCTCCCGTGCGGTCCGGCCACCGAGGTCGGCCATCACGAACTGGTCCGCCCAGGTGCGGTAGTAGGTGGCGCCCAAGGCATGCTCGAGACGCGCCCAGAACTCCGTGTGTCGCATGCCTCCATCATCACCGCCGGGGCGGGCGTGCCCCACCCGCGGGGTCGCCGCCGGCCCCGGGGGCCGGGACGGGGCCGGAGCGTCGAACCGCATCACGGACGTCCCACACGTGGTGGACGAGGTCGTGGAGGTGGTACTGGCCGAGGGTCTCGACCGTGAACTCGCTGCCGTTCGTGCGCACGCCGCTCCGGGCCCACCCGGCCGCGGGCACGGCGTCGTAGGCGGCCGCGACCGTCCGGGCGGCGGCGAGCAGCTCGGCGCGCACGGTCCCGGGCTCCTGCAGGTCGTAGCGCGCGCCGACCGCCGTCGCGTCCTGGTCCCAGTTCGGGAACCGTGGCCGGTCCTCGGACAGCATCAGCGCCAGGCGCTCGCCGAAGACCCCGTGGACGTCGCGGACGTGGCAGGCGTACTCGCTCACCGACCACGTGCCCGGTGCGGGGCGCCGGGTGGCCGCCTGGTCCTCCAGGACCGCTGCCCAGACGGCGGCGTTCTCACGGACACGCGCACCGATCTCCTCCCGCACCACGGCCGAGGCCGCGAAGCCGCAGTCGGGGCAGGGGCGACGCAGCACCCAGGTCCAGTCCTTCGTGTCCGGCTCGACGCCGTTCGAGGTGCCCACGGCGCCATCCTCCACCGTCCCGGGCGCGGGCACCGCACGGATCCTGCCGATCGCCGGTGAGGCACGGTCAGGTCAGCAGCAGCGCGTCGAGCCGCCGGCGCACGACCAGCAGGCCGACCGCGCCCATGGCGACCAGGTAGACCACCGAGACCACCGACGCCCACGACACCGCGCCGGTCGTCAGCTCACGGCAGAGGACGACGCCGCGGTAGAGCGGTGTGCACTCCACGACCCACCGCAGCCAGCCGTCCAGCGCCGTGATCGGGAAGAACGTGGCCGAGAAGAGGAACAGCGGCACCTGCACCAGCGTGACCTTGTCGAAGTCCTGCCAGCTCGTCATGAAGGTGGTCAGCGCCATGCAGACCGCGCTGAAGGCGAACCCGATGAGCAGCGCCGCCGGCAGCGCCAGCAGCGCCCACCACGAGTCGACCAGCCCCATCGCCAGCATGACGAGCAGGAACGCCGCGGAGTACGACCCCCCACGCAGCTGTCCCCAGACGATCTCCGAGCGCGCGATGTCGCCGGTCGTGAGCGGCGTGGCGAGGATCTGGTCGTAGAGCTTGTCGTACTTGAGCTTGAAGAAGACGTTGTACGTCGAGTCCAGCAACGCGCCGTTGAACGCCGAGGCCGCGAGCATCGCGGGCGCGACGAACGCGGCGTACGGCACCGTCTCCCCGTTGAACTCGAAGGAGTCGATCAGCTGACCGACGCCGATGCCGATCGAGAGCAGGTAGAAGACCGGCTCGAGGAAGCCGGTGAGGAAGATCTTCCAGGCGCGTCGGAAGACCAGGTAGTTGCGCAGCACCAGCAACCGCAGCGCCTGGGACCCGGTGAGGGGTGAGCCGGAGGGTCGCGGCACGGAGAGGCTCATGCGACCAGCCGTCTCTGCAGGCCGGAGACCGACCAGAACCACCCGACCACGCACAGCGCGAGCAGGACCGAGGTGTTGACCGCTGCCAGCCACCACGTGACGTTGTCGAGGGCGAACATGCGCGACAGGTTCACGCCGTGCCACAACGGGGTGAGCCGCGCGATCCACGACCCGAGCGCGCCGAGGTTGTCGACCGGGAAGAAGGCGCCCGAGAAGAGGAACAGCGGGAAGACCACCAGCCGGAAGAGGACCCCGAACGCCGACTCCGAGCGGAGCCGGGCGGTGAAGCCGTAGACGAGCCCGGCGAAGGCCATCCCTGTCAGCACCTGCGCGAGGAAGGCGAGGAACGGGCCCCACCACGACTCGTAGACCCCGAACGGCGCCAGCACGGCTGTGAACACCGCGCAGGTCGTCACGAGCCGGAAGCCGACGAACGCCAACGTCGCGCCGACCAGGTGCGGCACTTGCAGCGGCGTGGCGAGCATCGAGTCGTAGACCTTCTGCCACTTGATCAGGCCCATGACGGGGTAGGTGGTCTCGCCGACCGCCGTCTGCATCGCGTGCGCAGCGATAAGGCCGGGCACGACGAAGGCGAGGTACGACGTGGCTCCCTCGAGCTCGTCCGGGTCGCCCTCGATGAAGCCGCCGAGGATGACGCCCATGGCCACGACGTAGAAGATCGGGGCGAGGAACGAGGAGACCAGGGAGCCGCGCCAGGTGCGCCGGTAGACGGTCCACCAGTAGTCGGCCTGCCGGCCGATGCCCGTGCCGAGAGGGAGCCCGGCCATCAGTCCACCAGCGTCCGGCCGGTGAGCCGCAGGAAGACGTCCTCCAGGGTGGAGCGGCGCACGAGGGTGGCCACCGGCCGCAGCCCACGCTCGTGCGTCTTGGCCACGACCTCCTCGCCGTCGGCGCTGTAGACGAGGAGCCGGTCGGGCAGCACCTCCACCCGCTCCCCCAGGTCCTCGACCTGCGCGGCGAGCCGGTCGTGCCCCGCTCCCTCGTCCGCGACCCCGAACCGGAGCTCGGCGACCTCGCGGGTCGAGTGCTCGCGGATGAGGTCCAGCGGCGAGCCCTCCGCGACGACCAGGCCCTTGTCCATCACGACGAGCCGGTCGCACAGCTGCTCGGCCTCGTCCATGTAATGGGTCGTGAGGACGAGGGTGACGCCCGCCTGCTTGAGCCGGAACAGCCGGTCCCACAGGACGTGCCGCGCCTGCGGGTCGAGGCCGGTCGTGGGCTCGTCGAGGAGGAGCAGGTCGGGCCGGTTGACCAGCGAGCGGGCGATGGTCAACCGGCGCTTCATGCCGCCCGAGAGGTCCTCCACCTTGGCGGTGGCCTTCTCGGTGAGCTGCACGAACTCGAGGAGCTCGTCGACCCGCTCGCGCACCTCCTTCTTCGGGATGCCGAAGTAGCGGCCGTAGATGTAGAGGTTGTCCCGGACGTTCAGCTCCAGGTCGAGGGTGTCCTCCTGCGGGCACACCCCCAGCCGGCCGCGGATGGCCGGGCCGTCGGTCGCGGGGTCCATCCCGAGGATCCGCAGCTCGCCACCGCTGACCGGCGAGACCGCGGCCACCATCCGCATCGTCGAGGACTTGCCGGCGCCGTTGGGGCCCAGGAAGCCGAAGGCCTCGCCGCGGCGTACGTCGACGTCGATGCCCCGCACCGCCTCGAAGTCGCCGAACGACTTGCGCAGCCCGCGGGCCGAGACCATCGACTCCTGCGTCACGAGCGGCACCCTATGCCCGGTGCGGCGCGGGCGCAGGTGGGTTCCCGGGCCGGCCCGGAGCCCTCAGCCGCGTGGCCGGACCGCTCCGCGGAGCCGGAGGTCGCGCGAGTGCGGACCCACCGCGATCCCGTGCCGGCCGGGGGTGACCTTCCACCGGTCCCGGCGCGGGTCCCACTGCGCGAAGGCACGGCGGTCCAGCGTGATCCGGACCCTGGTCGACTCACCCGGCTGGAGCTCGACCTTCTCGAACCCCTTCAGCTGGCGCGGCGGCTCGCCGGCACGCCGCGGTGCGGCGACGTAGACCTGCGGCACGTCGGAGCCGACCCGGTCGCCGGTGTTGCGGACCCGGAAGCTGACCGAGGCGCCCTTCCCTGCACGGCGCACCGACAGGTCGGAGTAGCGGAACGTCGTGTACCCGAGGCCGAAGCCGAAGGGGAACAGCGGGCGCTCGCGCTTGGCGTCGTACCAGCGGTAGCCGACGAGGAGCCCCTCGGAGTACACCGCCTTGCCGTCCCGGCCGGGGTACTGCTGCTGGGTGAACGGGACCTGCCCCTCGGAGCGCGGGAAGGTCTGGGGAAGCCGCCCGCCGGGCTCGCGCTCGCCGTAGAGCACCGAGGCGAGGGCGTTGCCGTGCTCGAGGCCGCCGTACCACGGCACCAGGACGGCTCCGGCCTTGTCGAGCCACGGCATCCGGACGGGGCCGCCCACGTCCAGCACGACCACGGTGCGCGGGTTCGCCTCGACCGCCGCCTCGATCATCGCCTCCTGCTCGATCGGGATGGCGCTGCAGAAGACAGCGACGCACACACTGGGGCGCAGGCCCAGGTCAGGCCGGTCCGCGCCCTCGGTCGAACCGTCGGTGGCGACCACGACGACCACGTCGGCCACGCTCGCGGCGAGCCGTGCGTCGAGGCCCGAGGAGCCCTCCACGTAGATCACCCGGTCGCCGTGCGCCCGGGCCTGGCGCTGGATGCCCTCCAGCGGCGAGACCACCCTCGGCGGGAGGCCGGAGCCGTGGGAGGAGCCGCCGCCCGAGGTCGCGTTCGCCGCGCCGATCGGGTTCGCCGCCCAGCCGATCACCGCGATCGTCCGGCCACCGGCGCCGCCAGCGGCGCCCGTGGTCCCGGTCTCGGTCTCGTCGATCGGCAGGAGGTCGCGGCGGTTCTTCAGCATGACCGTCCCCTCGGCGGCGACGTCGCGCGCGACGGCGAGGTGCTCGGGGGTGGTGGCGTCACGCAGGTACGGGTCCAGGCCGGGCTTGACGGGGTCCTCGAAGAGCCCGTGCTCGAACATGGGCCGCACGATGTTCCGGACCATGCCGTTGATGTGGGACGGCTTGATCTTGCCGTCGCGGAGCGCCGCCTTGAGCGAGTCCGCGCCGTAGTAGCGGCTCCCCGCCCCGAAGATCGGCGTGAGCTGGGCCGGGAAGTCGAAGACGTTCATCTCCAGGTCGAGGCCGGCCTTCACCGACGGGACGGTGGAGTGGACCGCGCCCCAGTCGGAGACCACGAAGCCGTCGAAGCCCCAGTCGCGGCGGAGGATCTTGGTGAGCAGCGGCCGGTTCTCGCACGCGTACGGCCCGTTGACCCGGTTGTAGGCGCACATGACCGAGCCGACGTTCGCCTCCTTCACCGAGGCCTCGAACGCCGGGAGGTAGATGTCCCGCATGGTGCGCTCGTCGACGCGCGCGTCGACCGTCATCCGGTCGGTCTCCTGGTTGTTGACCGCGTAGTGCTTGGCGTCGGCGAGGACGGGGTTGTCCTGGATCCCGTTGATCACCGACACCGCGGTGCGCGAGGCGAGGTAGGGGTCCTCGCCGAAGTACTCGAAGTTGCGGCCGAGCACCGGCGTCCGCGCGATGTTCATGCCCGGAGCCAGCATCACGTTGATGCCCTTCCGGTGCGCCTCCGCACCGATGGCCCGTCCGAGGCGCCGCTGGAGGGCCGGGTCCCACGTCGACGCCTGCGCCACTCCCGAGGGAAAGACCGTCGTGGCGATCTGGAGCCCGGCCACACCGGAGCCCGCGTCGCTCAGCACCAGGTCGGGCACGCACAGCTCAGGGATCGCCGTCACGTGCCCGGCGGTGCCGTAGTAGGTCACCCAGGGCGGGTTGCCGAACGTCACCATGTGCAGCTTCTGGTCCAGGTCCATCGCGCGGACCAGGGCGTCGGCCCGCGCCGAGGGGCTCTTCGACCGGTCCATCCACGCGGCGCACGGGCCGTCGGCGACGGCCCCCGCCGGGGCGAGCGGCGGCAGGGCCGTGAGCGCTGCGCCGAGCAGGCCCAGCAACGACGCGAGCCCGGAGATGAGCCTGGGGGTGAGCCTGGAGGTGAGGAGGGTGCGGCGAGGACGGGTCACGCCGTGGCCAACGACGTGACCTGCAACGCGTTACAGAAGCGCGGAGCTCCTCACGCCCCGGTCGGGGTGTGGCTCGCCTGCTCGGAGGTGCGGGGGCCGGTCTGCCCGAACTCCTCCTGCGTGCCCTCCGGGTCCTCGGTGCGCCGGTCGGACTCCTCGAGGATCGCTTCCGCCTGCGCCTCGCGGTCCGCGCTCCCGCCCGCCGTCTCCTCCTCGGGCAGCAGCTCGGCCCGACGCTCCACCCTCGGGTCCTCGGACTGGCCGGACTGGCCGGACTGGTCGTGTCGCTCGTCGGTCATGCCGGGCCGGTACCCATCCTGGCCAGCGGGCACTGTCGGTGTCGTGAGCAAGGATGTGGCCATGTCGGAGGCCCTCGATCCGTTGGCGCGGTTCAGCGACGCCACGCGGACGTGGTTCGGCGCTGCCTTCGCGGCGCCGACGCCCGCGCAGGCGGGGGCGTGGGCGGCGATCGGCGCCGGGCGCCACGCGCTCGTGGTCGCCCCGACGGGCTCGGGCAAGACGCTCTCGGCCTTCCTGTGGTCGCTCGACCGGCTGCTGACCGAGCCGCGCCCCGAGGACAAGGGGCGCCGGTGCCGCGTCCTCTACGTCTCGCCGCTGAAGGCACTCGCCGTCGACGTCGAGCGCAACCTCCGGACGCCGCTCACCGGCATCCGCCAGACCGCCGACCGCCTCGGCTCGCCGGTGCCCGAGGTGCGCGTGGGCGTCCGCTCCGGGGACACCCCCGCGGCCGACCGGCGCAAGCTCGTGACGAGTCCGCCGGACATCATGATCACGACGCCGGAGTCGCTCTTCCTCATGTTGACCTCACAGGCGCGCGAGTCGCTCCGCGGGGTGCAGACCGTGATCGTCGACGAGGTGCACGCCGTCGCGGGCACCAAGCGGGGCGCCCACCTCGCGCTGACCCTCGAGCGGCTCGACGCGCTCCTCGACCGTCCGGCCCAGCGGGTGGGCCTCTCCGCCACGGTGCGACCGCTCGACGAGGTCGCCCGCTTCCTCGGCGGCTCCGCGCCGGTCGAGATCGTCGCTCCGCCGGCGACCAAGGAGTGGGAGCTCGAGGTGGTGGTCCCGGTCGAGGACATGACCGCGCCCGAGGAGCACCGCGACCACGCCGACGACTCGGGGGACCCGAGCCGGGCGCAGTCGATCTGGCCCCACGTCGAGGAGCGCGTGGTCGACCTGATCGAGGCCCACCGCTCGACGATCGTCTTCGCCAACTCCCGCCGGCTCGCCGAGCGGCTGACCGCGCGGCTCAACGAGATCGCCACCGAGCGGGCAGCGCCGGCCCCGGACGCCCTGGAGCGCCAGGTGGGCGGGGGCCAGACCGGTCCCCCGGCACAGCTGATGGGCCAGGCGGGCTCCACCCGGGCCGTGTCCGCCGACGACCCGTTCGCGACGATCGTCGCCAAGGCCCACCACGGCTCGGTCTCGAAGGACCAGCGCGCCCTCATCGAGGACGACCTCAAGCGCGGCCGGCTGCCTGCGGTGGTGGCCACCAGCAGCCTCGAGCTGGGCATCGACATGGGGGCTGTGGACCTCGTGGTGCAGATCGAGTCACCGCCGAGCGTGGCGAGCGCCCTGCAACGCGTGGGTCGTGCGGGGCACCAGGTCGGCGAGGTGTCGCGCGGTGTCCTGTTCCCGAAGCACCGCGGCGACCTCGCGCAGACCGCCGTGGCGGTCGAGCGGATGCGGTCCGGGGCGATCGAGTCGCTGCGGGTGCCCGCCAACCCGCTCGACGTGCTGGCGCAGCAGGTCGTCGCCGCCACCGCGCTCGAGGCATGGCAGGTCGACGACCTCTACGAGCTGGTGAAGCGCTCCGCACCGTTCACCCAGCTCCCACGCGCGGCGTACGACGCGGTCCTCGACCTGCTCGCGGGCCGCTACCCCTCCGACGAGTTCGCCGAGCTGCGACCGCGAATCGTGTGGGACCGCGTCAGCGGGACCCTCACCGGCCGCCCCGGCTCGCAGCGGCTGGCCGTGACGAGCGGGGGCACCATCCCCGATCGCGGCCTCTTCGGCGTGTTCCTGGTCGGCGGCGACGACTCCGCCACCCAGGGCGGCAAGCGGGTCGGCGAGCTGGACGAGGAGATGGTCTACGAGTCGCGGGTCGGCGACATCTTCGCGCTCGGAGCCACGAGCTGGCGGATCCAGGACATCACCCACGACCGGGTCCTGGTCACGCCCGCTCCCGGCATCCCCGGCCGGCTGCCCTTCTGGAAGGGCGACGCCCCGGGACGCCCCGCGGAGCTCGGCGCTGCCATCGGCGCCTTCACCCGCGAGCTCGGCGCCCTCCCGCCCGAGAAGGCACGGCGGGCCGCCCGGGACCGCGGGCTCGACGAGTGGGCGGCCGGCAACCTCGTCGCCTACCTGCACGAGCAGCTCGAGGCCACCAACGTGCTGCCCTCGGACCGGACCCTGGTCGTCGAGCGGTTCCGCGACGAGCTCGGCGACTGGCGGCTCGTCGTGCACTCCCCGTTCGGCACGCCCGTGCACGCCCCGTGGGCCCTGGCCATCAACGCACGGCTGCGGGAGCGGTACGGCGTCGACGGGCAGGCGGTCGCCTCCGACGACGGCATCGTGATCCGCATCCCCGACACCGACGCGGAGCCGCCCGGCGGTGACGTCGTCGTCTTCGACCCGGAGGAGGTCGAGCAACTCGTCACCCAGGAGGTCGGAGGGTCGGCCCTCTTCGCCTCGCGGTTCCGCGAGTGCGCCGCCCGGGCGCTCCTGCTCCCTCGGCGCGATCCCGGCCGGCGTTCCCCCCTGTGGCAGCAGCGTCAGCGATCAGCCGCCCTCCTCGAGGTGGCCTCGAAGTACCCGTCGTTCCCGATCGTCCTCGAGGCCGTGCGCGAGTGCCTGCAGGACGTCTACGACCTGCCGTCCCTCGTCGCACTGATGCGGAGCGTCGAGCGACGCGAGGTGCAGGTGCTCGACGTCGCGACGCACGCGCCCTCCCCGTTCGCCCGGAGCCTGCTCTTCGGGTACGTCGCCCAGTTCGTCTACGAGGGGGACTCCCCCATCGCCGAGCGTCGGGCCGCCGCCCTCTCCCTCGACCAGGGCCTGCTCGCCGAGCTCCTCGGCCGCGCCGAGCTGCGTGAGCTGCTCGACCCCGACGTGCTCGCCGAGGTCGAGGCGGAGCTGCAACGCCTCCAGCCCGAGCGGCGGGCACGCGACCTCGAGGGCGTCGCCGACCTCCTGCGACAGCTCGGCCCGCTCTCCACCGACGAGGTCGCCGAGCGGTGCACCGACGGCGCCGACGTGGCCACGTGGCTCGCCGACCTCGCGGGGAGCCGACGGATCGCCGAGGTCCGGGTCGCGGGCGCCGAGCGCTGGACCGCGATCGAGGACGTCGGGCGACTGCGCGACGGGCTGGGCGTCGCCGTACCGCCCGGGACGCCGTCGATCTTCACCGAGCCGGTCGAGGATCCCCTGGCCGACCTGGTGTCGCGCTACGCCCGCACGCACGGGCCGTTCACGACCGAGCAGGTCGCCGACCGGCTGGGTCTGGGCGGGGCCGTCGTCCGCCACACGCTCCAACGGCTCGCCGGCCAGGGCCGGGTCCTCGACGGCGAGTTCCGGCCCGCCGGCTCCGGCTCGGAGTGGTGTGACGCCGAGGTGCTCCGCCGGCTCCGCCGGCGCTCGCTGGCGCGGCTGCGCAAGGAGGTCGAGCCGGTCGAGCCCGACGCGCTCGGGCGGTTCCTGACCGCGTGGCAGCACGTCGACGTGGGGTCGGGGCGCGGCCCTCGTGGCGTCGACGGCGTGCTGACGGTGGTCGAGCAGCTCGCCGGGTGTCCCGTGCCGGCCTCCGCACTGGAGTCGTTGGTCCTGGCGGCCCGCGTCCGCGACTACGAGTCCTCCTTCCTCGACGAGCTCACCGCCTCGGGCGAGGTCGTGTGGGCCGGGCACGGCGCCCTGCCGGGCTCCGACGGCTGGGTCTCCCTCCACCTCGCCGACTCCGCGCACCTGACCCTGCCGGAGCCCGCTGCGTCCGAGGACTCCCCCGAGCCGGGCGGCGAGGTCCATCAAGCCCTGCTGGAGGCGCTCGCGCCCGGCGGCGCGTGGTTCTTCCGCCAGCTGGCCGACGCCGTCACAGCCGCGGTCGGCAGCACCCCCGACGCCGCCGTCTCCGCGGCACTGTGGGAGCTCGTCTGGTCCGGGCAGATCAGCAACGACACGCTGACCCCGCTCCGTGCGCTCGTCCGCGGCGGCTCGGCCAGCCACCGCACGAGGCGGGCAGCACCACGCGTGCGGATGTCCCAGACCACCCGGGGCCGGATGCCGGCTCGCACCGGCCCGCCGGAGACAGCCGGTCGATGGGCGCTGCTCCCCGAGATCGACGACGACCCCACCCGCCGGGCCCATGCGACCGCCGAGCGGCTCCTGGACCGCCACGGCGTCGTCATCCGCGGCGCCGTCGTGAGCGAGCGGTTGCCGGGCGGGTTCGCCGCGGCGTACAAGGTCCTCTCCGCGTTCGAGGACTCCGGGCGCTGCCGCCGCGGCTACTTCGTCGACGGCCTGGGCGCTGCGCAGTTCGGCACGGCCGGCGCGGTCGACCGGCTGCGGACCTTCGCCGAGGTGCCTCCGGACGCGACACCGGTCGCCGTCGCGCTCGCGGCCACCGACCCTGCCAACCCGTACGGCGCCGCGCTGCCCTGGCCGGACCGCGCGGTGGATGCCGACGCCGCCGAGGGACGCGGCGCGGGCCACCGGCCGGGCCGGAAGGCCGGTGCCATGGTCGTGCTCGTCGACGGGCGGCTCACCCTCTACGTCGAGCGAGGCGGCCGGACGCTGCTGACGTGGTCCGATGACGCCGCCCGGCTCACGCCGGCGGCGGCGGCGCTCGCGGAGGCAGCCCGGCGGGGCTCCCTCGGACGGCTCACCGTCGAGCGCGCCGACGGGGAGCAGCTGCTGGGCTCGGGGACCACGCCGCTGCGCGAGGCGCTCACCGCGGCCGGCTTCGTCTCCACCCCGAAGGGCCTGCGCTTGCGGAGCAGCCGTGCCTGAGGGCGACACCGTCTACCGCGCCGCACGGCTGCTCGACCGGTCGCTCTCCGGGCAGCTGCTGCGGCGGACCGACTTCCGGGTGCCCCAGCTGGCCACCGCGGACCTCGCAGGGAGCCTGGTGGTCACCACGGTGTCCCGTGGGAAGCACCTGCTCACCAGGATCGAGGGTGCGTCGGGCCGTTGGACGCTGCACACGCACCTGAAGATGGAGGGCGCCTGGCGGGTCCACCGGCCCGGCGAGGGGTGGAAGCGCCCGGCGCACCAGGCCCGGGTGGTGCTCACCACCGATGAGCGGGTGGCGGTCGGCTTCAGCCTCGGCATCGTCGAGCTGGTGGCCACCGACGACGAGGCCTCCGCCGTCGGCCATCTCGGCCCCGACCTGCTGGGGCCGGACTGGGACGAGGACGAGGCACTGCGGCGGCTGCTCGTCGATCCCAGCCGACCGGTCGGCGAGGCCCTCCTCGACCAGCGGAACCTGGCCGGCATCGGCAACATGTACATGGCCGAGCTCTGCTTCGTGTCGGGGATCCATCCGGAGACGCCGGTCGGGGACGTGCCGAGGCTGCCGCGGCTCGTGCGGCGGTCGCGCCAGATGCTGGAGCTGAACAGCCGGCGTGCGGTCCAGTCGACCACCGGCGACCTGCGCGAGCGGGAGCGGATGTGGGTCTACCGCCGGGACCGGTCGCCGTGCCGGCGGTGCGGCACGCCCATCGAGGTCACCATGACGGGTTCCGCCGGCCGCGAGCGGGCGGCGTACTGGTGCCCGAGGTGCCAGCCGGCACCCGGCGGCTGAACCAGGGGCCGGACGGAGAGGCGGTCAGGCGGCCGACGCGACGACGTCGCCGGAACGGCGCGCGGCGCTGCCCTGCGAGATCGGGATGGGAGCCAGCGCTGCCTCCTCGACGGCGACCGCCTGGGAGACGTCGAGCAGCACGTCGCTGAGCGAGGCGTCGAGGGCCGCGCACAGGGAGGCCAGCAGCTCCGAGGAGGCTTCCTTCTGGCCGCGCTCGATCTCGGAGATGTAGCCGAGGCTCACCCGAGCCTCGGCGGAGACCTGGCGCAGGGTCATCCCGCGCTGCATGCGGCGCTCGCGCAGCACGTCGCCGAGAAGCCGACGAAACAGCACCATGCGGGTTCTCCTTCCTGGTCGGTTCGTCAACGCTACCCGATCGCGCTTTCTTCCGTCCGCAGCATGTCGTCGAGCTTGTGCAGCGCCTCCTGCACGGTGAGGTCCTGCACGGTGACCCGGTCACCGCCGAGCGCGAGCTCGACCGCCTCGAGCAGTCCGGGGCCCGAGAAGCCGACGAAGACCGTGCCCGCCTCCTTGCCCTCCTGCTCGCCGGGCCCCGCGACGCCGGTGGTGGAGACCCCGTACGTCGCGCCGGTCAGCTTGCGGACGCCGGCGGCCATGGCGCGCGCGCACTCCGGCGAGACCACGCCGTGCTCGTCGATGAGCTCCTGCGGCACCTCGAGCAGGTGGTGCTTGAGCTCGGTGGCGTAGGTGACCACCCCGCCGAGGAAGGTCTCGGAGGCCCCGGGCGTCTCGGTCAGCTTGACCGCGAGCCGGCCGCCGGTCAGCGACTCGGCCGAGGCGAGGGTGTGGCCGCCGGCGCGCAGCAGCAGGTGGACGCGGGCAGCGACGTCGATCACCCGGCCGATAGTAGGCCCGCACCCGTAGCCTCGGCACCATGGCCCTGCCGATCGAGGACTATGCACTCATCGGGGACCGACGGACCGCTGCCCTCGTGGGCAAGGACGGCTCCATCGACTGGCTCTGCCTCCCCCGGTTCGACTCCCCCGCCTGCCTGGCCGCACTGCTGGGCACGCCCGACCACGGCCACTGGCAGCTGGTGCCCGACGGCCACTACTCGACCGAGCGTCGCTACGTCGACGGCTCGACCGTGCTGGAGACCACCTTCACGACCGCCACGGGCGAGGTCCGGCTGGTGGACCTGATGCCGCACAGCAACGGGCGGGCGGACGTGGTGCGCCGGCTGGTCGGCGTCCGCGGGACCGTGACGATGCACCACGAGTGGCGGGTCCGGCTGGACTACGGCGCCGTGCGCCCCTGGGTACGGCGCGAGGAGGTCGCGGGCGAGGAGGTCATCATGGCCGTCGGCGGGCCCGACAAGCTCGTGCTCCGCGGCCCACGGCTGCCGCGCGGCTCCGGCCACAGCCACAACGACACCTTCGAGCTGGCCGAGGGCGACGAGATGACGTTCCAGCTCACCTGGGTGCCGTCCCACGTCGACCTCTGCGACCTCGACGACCTGGACCCGCACATCGACGGCAGCCTCCGCGGTGAGCGCGAGTGGGCCGACCGGTGCCGCGAGGACCTCCCCCACCAGGACGTCGTGCAGCGCTCGCTGCTGACGCTGCGCCTGATGACCCACGAGCACACCGGGGGGATCGTCGCCGCGCCGACGACCTCGCTTCCCGAGGAGTTCGGCGGCGAGCGCAACTGGGACTACCGGTTCTGCTGGCTGCGCGACGCCGCGCTGACGATCACCGCCCTTCTCGACGCCGGCTACACCGAGGAGGCGATGCTGTGGCGCGACTGGCTCCTGCGCTCGGTCGCCGGCGACCCCGAGGACCTGCAGATCATGTACGCCGTCGACGGTGCCCGTCGGCTGACCGAGGTCGAGCTGCCCCACCTGCCCGGGTACGCCGACTCCCTGCCCGTCCGGATCGGGAACGGAGCGGCCGTCCAGCAGCAGCACGACGTCCTGGGTGAGGTGATGGACGCGCTCGAGCGGGTCCGCCGGGCTGGCGAGGGCGCCGACCGGAACGCCTGGGCCCTCCAGCGGGCGCTCGTCGAGAACCTCGCGGAGCACTGGCACGAGCCCGACCACGGCATCTGGGAGATCCGCGGCGAGCCGCGACACTTCACCCACTCCCGGGTCATGGTCTGGGTCGCCTTCGACCGCGCCGTCCGCGCGGTGGAGGAGCACGGCCTCGACGGACCGGTCGAGAAGTGGCGGGTCATCCGCGACGAGGTCCGCGCCGAGGTGCTGGACCGGGGCTTCGACGAGGCCAAGGGCACCTTCACCCAGCACTACGACACCGACGAGGTCGACGCCTCGCTGCTGATGCTGCCGCTCGTCGGCTTCCTGCCCGGCGACGATCCCCGGATGCTCGGGACCATCGCGGCGATCGAGCGGGAGCTCGTCCGTCACCGGCTGGTCCTGCGGTACCGCACCGAGAGCGGCGTGGACGGCATCGCCGGCCACGAGCACCCGTTCCTGGCCTGCTCGTTCTGGCTCGTGTCGGCCTACGCCCTCGCCGGCCGGCTCGCCGAGGCCCACGACCTCTTCGACCACCTGGTCGGCCTGGTCAACGACGTCGGCCTCCTCGCGGAGGAGTACGACCCCGTCGCCGGGCGGATGGCCGGCAACTTCCCGCAGGCCTTCAGCCACCTCACCCTCGTCCAGGCCGCGATCGTGCTGGCCGACGCGGGGCCCGTCGACCGCTGAGGCCGCGTCGGCCCACGACGTAGGACGGGGGCCGGCCCGTGACGGGCCGGCCCCCGCTCAGGGGAGGGACGGGCTAGTTCTTCCTGCCCTTGTTCCCGCCCTTGTTCTTGCCCTTGTTCTTGCCCTTGTTCTTGCCCTTCGTCTGACCCCGCTTCTCGGAGACTTCGACGACGTACTCGACGGAGCCGCCCGCGACGCCCTCAGCGCCGTTGTAGGTGATGCTCACCGTGTGGTCACCCGACTCGGCGAACCGGGGCAGCCGGACCTTGGCCTTGCCGTTCTTCAGCCTCGCGACCTTGTCCGGCCGGCCCGCGACCTCGACCCGGACCCAGCCGTCCGCCCGCTCACCTTCGGCGGAGACACGCACGGTCACCTTGGGGCGGGTCTTGCCTGCCCAGACCTTCTTCGGCGTGTGCCACACGCGGATCGACGGCTCGGCCAGGTCGGGGGCCTGCTCCCGCACGGTCAGCGTCGCGGTGTCGCTCGACGCCGCGACCCGCTCGTCGCCGGTGTAGCGCACCTCGACCGACCGCGTGCCGGCCTCCTGGAACGGACCGACGGTGAAGGTGGCCGTGCCGTCGGAGAGGGTGGCCGTCCCGATCGGCGTGCCCTCGACGAGCGCTTCGACGGTGCCCGCAGCCACGACGCCGCCAGCCGTGACCGCCACCTCGAGCTCGACGGCCTCGCCGACCTCGACCGTGCGTCGGCCGAGGGTGATCGCCGTGGTCGACGACGCCTTGGCCACCGTCACGGTCGTCGTCCCGGTCGACGCCTGGTGGGTGGAGCTGCCGCCGTACCGGACGGTGAGGGTGTGCGTGCCCGGCTCGAGGGCGGTCGCGCCGATCGCGACCTGGGCGGTGCCGTCCGACAGCGCCGCCGTGCCGAGCTCGCGGGCGCCGTCGAGCACGGTGACCGTGCCGGTCGCCGCATCCGGCGTCACCGACACCATGACGGTGCCGGGCTGCCCGTAGACCAGGTCCGACGCGGACGCGGAGACCGTCGTCGGGGTTCCGACCGGGGGCTCCTCCGTCTCCTCGCCGAGGTCGAGGCCCACGATCACCGGGTCGTGGTCGCTCGACCGGTACGGGTCGGCCTCGTACAGCGGGCGCGCCGACGACTCGCGCTCGAAGGCAGCCTCCCCGGCGTCACGGACCGTGTCGTTGTAGTCGAGCAGCGGCACCTCGTCCGCGTTGATCTTCCAACCACCGGCGCCGGTCACCTGCTCGGACAGCGACGGGGTGGCCAACGCCTGGTCGAGGTGGCCGAGCAGACCGTCGAACACGTACCCGTAGGACTCCAGGCCCTCGAACCGCTCGAGGAGGTCGACGTAGCCGGCCGTCTCGAGGGTCGTGATCGGGCGCTCCATCGAGTAGGAGTTCAGGTCACCGATGATCAGGAAGTCGGGGTCGCCGCTCCCGGTCGGGTCGGTGGCCAGGTGGTCCGCGAGGGCCTCCGCCGCCTGCGTGCGCGTGAGGTCGCAGTTGCCGGAACCGTCCTCCGGTGAGTCATCGCCCTCCCCGCAGCCGGATCCCTTGCTCTTCAGGTGGTTCACGGCCACGGTGAAGCGCTCACTCGTGGCGATCTCCTCGAAGGTCTGGATCAGGGCGGGACGGTTGCGCTCGTCGTCGAAGCGGGGGTCGTCCTCCTCGGTGAGCAGGTCGAAGGCGCCGACCGGGGCGACGGTCGACGTCTTGTAGAGGAACGCCTGCTTGATGGCGTCGGTGCCGATGAAGCCGGTCTCGATGTAGTCGTAGGTGCCCGGCGCCGTGGCGGCGTTGAGCGCGTCGACGATCTGTCGGGTGGCCAGACCCTCGTCGTTCTGGATCTCGATGAGGCCGAAGACGTCGGCGTCGATGGTCTCCAACGCGGCCACGATCTTCGCGAGCTGCCGCTGGCGCTCCTCCTCGGAGTCGGCGCCGCGGCAGTCGGCCGTGCCGCTCGGCCTGCACGCCCCCGTGTTGTTCGACGAGGTGGTGTCCACCGTGGCGAAGTAGTTGAGCACGTTGAAGCTGGCGACCTTCAGTCGGCCGCCGACGTCCTCGGGCATCGCGGTTCGCGGGTTGGCGGACTCGAACGTGTAGTCCGTCCCGGGCACAGGGCGCAGCTTCCATGCACCGAAGGAGTACTCCATGACACCGGTGAGACCGGTGATGGTGTCCCCGCCGCGGACGTAGTTGTCCGTGCTGAGGCCCGGCGTCGGGTAGTAGTACGGCTCGTTGTCCAGCGGACCACTGGTCGCGTCGTTCTGGTCGTTGCTGTCGTCGTCGAGGATGATGCGGCGCGTCGCCAGGTCGGCGAGGAACGCCTCGTAGCCCTCGACGGTGGGCGTGTTGGTCTGCGTGTACTGGTACTCGCGCTCGCCCGCGGTGAGCACGAGGCTGCCGTACCGCGCGAGCTCGAAGTACTCACTCACCGCGAGGGTGGTCGCCACCGTGGTGATCATGCCCTCGACCGGCTCGAAGGTCGCGGGAGCCTCGGTGGAGGAGCTCGCGGGCAGGGTCACGGTCGCGGCACTCGGGAGCGGCAGCTCCGAGTCGAGGACGGTGACGGAACCCCGCGTGGCGTCGATCTGCGTGTTCTCGAAGTACTCCGCCACCTCGCCGGTCACGCGCACCAGGTCGCCCGCCGCCAGGTCGGCCGGGCAGGTGTCGCCACAGAAGACGTAGACGCCCTCGGACGTCTCCGCATCGGCGTCGGCGTCGGCGTCCTCCTCCTGCACGTAGAAGCCCTCGACCACGTCGTCGCTGGTGATGAGGGAGGTGACCACGGCCTCGACCTGAACGTCGTCGCCCACGAGAGGCGACGCCGCGCCAGCACCCTGGACGGCGGAGATGCGGGTCGTCTCCAGGGGCTCCGAGACGGTCACCGCGACCGTGCAGGTGGCCCGGGCGCCGTCGTCCGTGGTGGCGGTGACCTCGACCCGGTAGGTCCCCGGCGCGGTCGAGCCGGCGACCGTGAGGGTCGCGGTGGCGTCCGTCCCTGCCTCCGTCGGAGCGGTCGAGCCCTCGAGCGTGATCCCGGGCACCGCGCCCGACGTGAGGGCCAGTGTCGAGATGCCGCTGTCGGCGTCGCTGGCCGACACCGGCGAGGTCGCTCCCTCGCCGGTGGTGGCCTCGAGGCTGGCCGGGCAGGTCATCGTCGGCGGCAGGGGGTCACCCGAGGCGACGAAGAGCTGGTCGTTGTTGGCAGCACCGGGGGTCTGGGCGGCCGGTGCAGCCCACGTGAAGTCGGCGTAGGAGTCACCGGTGCCGGTGAGCTGCAGCGACTGGCCGACCGGGCTGCTGCTGGCCTCGGCGACGCCGATGTCCGTGCTGGTCATGCCGTCGGCGGGACCTCCCGCGGCGGTCATGGACCCCTCGTAGGAGAGGAACTGCACCACGTCGCCGGAGGCATCGACGAGGGCGAGGCCGTCGGGCGCCCCGTTCTGGAGGCCGTTGGAGGGGTAGCTGATCGAGGCGAACCCGAAACCGGACCCGGTGTCGTCGCCCAGCGAGCCGGTCAGCGGGTCGCTGTCGTAGACACCGCTGTTGTTGCCGTTGTAGAGGACGACCGACCACCCGGTGAGGTCGGTGCCTGCCGGCCCGGCGACCTCGACCAGCTCGTCGGTGTCGGTGCCGTCGTTGTCGTAGTGCAGCTCGTTGATGAACACCGAGGTGTCCGGGGCGACGGCTGCTGCCGGAGCGGTCACGGCGAGGCCGGACCCGGCGACGGCCAGGCCGGAGAGCGAGGCGAGGAGCCTGCGAGGGGTGCGCCCGGTTGAGGGCATGACAAGACCTCCGAGGGAGAGGAGTGGACTGGGGAGGGACGACCGAGGGGGCCCGTCAGACGACGAGCCCCCTCGGGTGGATCACTTCTTCTTGACGACCCGGAACTTGACCTTGGTGGTCGCGGACCTGGTGTCCTCGTCGCCGAGGTACTTGACCCAGACGGACTTCTTGCCGACCGTGCGGTACGCCGGGAGCTTGACCCAGATCCGCCCGTTGGGCCTGAGCCGGGCGCGGTAGGCCTCGCGGTTCTCGACGACCTTGACGGTGCCGGAGGCGGGCACGCCGTCGGCGGTCACGATGATCTTGACGCGCGGCGTCTTGCCGATCTGCAGGACCCGCGGCCGGCCGTCAGCGGCGACGGTGGCACGGGCCTTGTCCGCCGCCCGCGCCACGGTGGTCGTCACCGTCGCGCCCCGCTCGCTGGCGAAGGTGATGACGTCACCGCGGTCGGCGGAGGACGGCACCGTGAAGGTGATGGCGGCGGTGCCACCGACCACCGGGAAGGTGCCGAGGACCTCGTCGCCGAGCGTCGCGGTCACGAGGGAGTCCTCGGGGGCGCCGAGGGAGAGCAGGCCGAGCCGGGTCATCTCGAAGGACACCTCGGCGCCGGGCCGCACGGTCGCGGGCACGGTCGCGAAGACCTGGCGCTGCTCGAACGACGGGGACTTCGCGCCGCCGTCCTTCCAGAAGCCGTCGATCCACAGGTCGCGGTCGATCGCGCCGGTGTCGGTGCTGGTGCCCTTGGTGAACGCCTCGAAGTTGTCGCCGCCCTGGGCGAGGAACGAGAAGGTCGAGATGGTGTACGTCGCGCTCCGGTCCACCGGCTCGCCGTCGATCGTGATCGAGCGGACCCGCTCGCCCTCGGGGCGCGAGGGGTCGAGGACGACGTCCACGTTGCTCGACAGGCCCAGGTGGAGGAACGGGCGCGAGGAGCCGGCCGGCTGCCACTGCTGCTCGAGGATCTCCTCGAGCACCGCGCCGGTGACGTCGACGTAGTAGATGTTGTTGACGAACGGGAGGACCGAGTTGGCCTCCTCGAAGGTGACGACGCCCTCGGTGTTCTCCGGGCTCTCCTCGGTGTCCCCGGCGAAGAGCAGGTCGGCACGGAGGCCGCCGGGGTTGACGATGCCGAGGTCCGCCCGGCGCTCGCCCAGCGCGGCGATGGGCGTCGACTCGAGGGCGTCGGCGACCAGGTTGCCGATGGTCGACTCGAGGCCGCGCTCCTCCTGGGTGCCGCCGGTGTAGCCGTCGGAGCCGTAGGTGCCACCGCTGAGGGCACGGGTGATGTCCTCGGTGATCTCGCCGACCTTGACGTTGCCGACCTCCTCGGCCGCCTCGATCGCGGCGTCGACGATCTGCTTGACCGCCGCGACGCGGGGCAGCGCGAGGTCCTCGGTCGTCACCTCCTCGACCACGGGGACGATCGCCGCCGTGGCTGCGGTGACCTCGCCGGTCGCGTCGTCGACGACCAGGTCGACCCGGCCGAGGTTCTCCCCGTAGGAGCCGGCCTGGACGATCGGTCGGGTCCGTCCGGCCTCGCCCGGGACGGGCGCCTCGAAGGCGTACTCGGCGTGGGTGTGGCCGGTGAAGATCACGTCGACCTCGGGCGAGGTCTCGGTGACGATCGGCGCGTTCTGGTCGGCGGCGCCCTCGTGGTACTCCGCCACGATCACGTCGGCCTCGCCGTTGGCGGCCTGACCGTCGGTCAGCTCCGCGGCGACGCGGTTGACCGCTGCCACGGGGTCCCCGAACTCGATGTCGGCGATGCCACCGGGGCTGACGAGCGACGCGGTGTCCTCGGTGACGGCCCCGATGACGCCGACGGTGACCCCGCCGACCTCGTAGGTGGCGTACTCCTCGAGCGCCGGCGTCTCGGTGCCCTCGAGGTAGACGTTGGCGCCGAGGTAGTCGAAGTCGGCCGCGGCCTGGACCCGGTCCCGCAGGTCCGCGAAGCCCCGGTCGAACTCGTGGTTCCCGACCGCGGAGCCCGCGAGGTCGAGGGCGTCGAGCACGTCGAGCGTCGGGACGTCCTCCTGGTTCGACGAGGCGAAGAGCGAGGCGCCGATGTTGTCGCCGGCCGACAGCAGCAGCGTCTGGTCGTCACCTGCGGCGGCGCGGATCTGCTCGATCGTCGTCGCGAACTTGGTGGTGTCGCCGTTGATGCGGCCGTGGAAGTCGTTGAAGTTGAGCAGCGTGATGTCGACGGGTGCGGCGTTCGCCGGTGCGGGGACGAGCACCAGGGTCGTCGCGGCGACGGCGAGGCCGAGAGGTGCGACCAACCGCTTGCGAGGAGCAGGCATCTAGGGATTCTCCAGGTGGGTGTGGCAGGGACGACCCCAGGTGCGGGCTGCGGCGCGCGCCAGCGCCGCCGGACGGCGGCGTCCCGAGACGAGCGCGAGCAACGGAAACCTCCAGCACGAGGGGCGGGGTGGTCTGGACGACCGCCGTCACCTTAAGCGCGTGACCCGTTCACCTGACCACCCCTGCAGGTGACGAAGAGGTAACGGATCGGCGTCCGGTCGGTGCTCGTGCGTGGGTCAGGCGAGGGCCAGGCGGGCGTCAGCCCGTCGTGCGCGCCCGCATGAGGTGCCGCTGCTTCCACGCGTCGCGGAAGAACTCGTACCCGGACCACAGCGTCAGCGCGACGGCGACGACCAGACTGGCCTGGAAGACGTAGAAGAGCACCTCGCCGGCCGTCTCCAGCGACGAGGGCAGGCCGGGGTCGCGCAGCGGGAGGGTCAACCCCGCCAGCGCGAGCGCCTGCACGGTCGTCTTCAGCTTGCCGAGGTCCTTGGCCGCGATGACGATCCGCTTGGCGATGGAGAGCCGCAGCAGCGTCACGCTCCACTCGCGGGCGAGCACGATGATCGTGACCCACCACCAGATGTCGCCGGTGATCGAGAGCGCGATGAAGGCCATGCCGGTGATGGCCTTGTCGGCGATGGGGTCGGCGATCCTGCCGAAGTCGGTCTCGATGTTGCGGGCGCGGGCGATGTCGCCGTCCACCTTGTCGGTGACCATGGCGACGACGAAGAGCAGGAAGGCCACGCAGCGCCACAGCACCGAGTCGCCGCCGTCGACGAGGAGTGCCCACCCGAAGAACGGCACCATCACGATGCGCAGCGTGGTGAGGGCGTTCGGCAGGTTCACGTTCGAGACCCGCGGCTGGCCGTCGCTCATGCGCGTGCCTCCTCGCCGGTGGGATCGGCGTACAGGTCCGCGCCCTCGGCGTCGACCACCACGGCGGTGACCAGGTCGCCGACGGACGCCTCGGAGTCGAGCAGGTACGTCGACCCGTCGACCTCGGGCCCCTGGTGCGCCGCGCGCCCCTCGACGCCGTCCTCGGTGACCGACTCGACCAGCACCTCGACCCGCTCACCGATGCGCTCACGTGCGCGCTGCGCGGTCAGCTCCTCGACCAGCGCGGTGACGTGCTCCGTGCGGGCACGCACCTCGTCGTCGTCGAGCTTCCCGTCGTACGTCGCCGCCTCGGTGCCGTCCTCGTCGGAGTAGCCGAAGACGCCGGTGACGTCGAGCCGCGCGGCGACCAGGAAGTCGCACAACGTCTGGAGGTCCGCCTCGGTCTCGCCCGGGAAGCCGACGATCACGTTGCACCGGACCCCGGCTTGCGGGGCGTGGCCCCGGACCTGCTCGAGCAGGCCCAGGAAGCTGTCCGGGTCGCCGAAGCGGCGCATCCGCCGGAGCACAGCCGCACTGGCGTGCTGGAAGGAGAGGTCGAAGTACGGCGTGACGCCCGGCGTCGCGGCGATCGCGCGGACCAGCCCGGGGCGGGTCTCGGCGGGCTGCAGGTACGAGACGCGGACCCGGTCGACCCCGTCGATCGCGGCCAGCTCGGGCAGGAGGGTCTCGAGGAGCCGGAGGTCGCCGAGGTCCTTGCCGTAGCTGGTGGAGTTCTCGCTGACCAGGAACAGCTCGCGGACCCCCTGGGTGGCCAGCCACTGCGCCTCGGCCAGGACGTCGCTGGGCCGGCGGCTCACGAAGGAGCCCCGGAAGGCGGGGATCGCGCAGAACGAGCACCGGCGGTCGCAGCCGGAGGCCAGCTTCAACGGGGCGGTGGGGCCACCCTCGAGCCGGCGACGCACGGTCCGCGGCCCCGTGGCCGGCGCGCCGGTGCCGATCTCGCTCGCGGGGTCGGTGAGGCCGTGGCCCGGCAGGGAGACGTCGGCCGCCGCCCGGTCGACCGGCGAGATCGGCAGCAGCCGCCGTCGGTCCTGGGGCGTGTGGGGGTGGTGCGCCTCACCCGCGACGATAGAGCGCAGCCGCGCGGCGATGTCGGGGTAGTCGTCGAAGCCGAGCACCGCGTCGGCCTCGGGGAGCGAGTCGGCCAGCTCCTTGCCGTACCGCTCCGCCATGCAGCCGACCGCCACCACGGCCTGCGGACGGCCGCCGTCCTTGAGGTCGGCGGCCTCGAGGAGGGTGTCGACGGAGTCCTTCTTGGCGCTCTCGACGAAGCCGCAGGTGTTCACCACGACGGTGTCGGCCTCGGCGGGGTCGTCGACGAGGAGGAAGCCGTCCGCCTCGAGTCGGCCGGCGAGCTCCTCGGAGTCGACGTCGTTACGGGCGCAGCCGAGGGTCAGCAGCGCGACCGAGAGCGGGCTCGTCGGTCCGGGGCGGGTGTCGGCAGCAGTCATGGTCGTGCCCGAGTATGACGGCCCACCGCCTCCGTCGCCGAACCGACGAGCGCGAAGCACGCCCCGACCCGTCGACGTGGGAGCCCTGCACGGTCGACGTGGGAGCCCCGCACGGTCCACGTGGGAGCTCCGCACGTCTCGACCGTGCGCGAGCGCCACTTCAACCGTGCGCGAGCGCCACTTCGACCGCTGGGGGCTACTCCGCGGGGGCGACGAAGGTGCCGGTGGCGGGCTGGCCGGTCTCGCCGACCGCCTCAGGCTGGGCACCGGCCACGGCGACCTCGAGCGAGCCGTCCGAGGTCTGCACGCGCACGGGCGGTGAGATCTTCAGCTCCTTAGACTCCCCGAAGGCCAGGTCGCCGGAGAAGACCACCTCGTCGGAGCCGTCGCGGACCTCGACGTTCGTCCCGCCGCCGGCGGCCGTGAGCAGCACCGCGACCGGCTCGCCGACCCGGGTGGCGCCGTTGTCGATCCCCCGCGACCCGTTCAGCACGAGCGCATCGCGGTTGAGGTCCACGGGGCTGTCCATCACCAGCCGGGCGACCGACCAGGCCAGGACCAGCGCCATGACCGCGGCGACGAGCACCGACCAGTTCGGCCCACCGCGGGTGCCACGGATCGAACCGCTGGCGCCGGTCGCCAGCTCCGCCTCGAAGATCCGGCGGGGGTCGATCGGGGCGTCGGCGTACCGCTCGTCGTACGACGCGAGCAGCGGTGCCACGTCGACACCGACCACGCGCGCCAGCGTGCGCAGGTGACCGCGGGCGTAGAAGTCGCCGCCGCACGGTGCGAAGTCGTCGACCTCGATGGACTCGATGACGTGCGGCCGGATGCGGGTCCGCTCGGCCAACTGGTCGACCGAGAGTCCCAGCCGTACCCGGGCACCGGCGAGCACCGGGCCCACGACGGGGTCCGCAGCCGGCTGCACCGGCGCCTCGATGGCGAAGCCGTCGATGACGACCGGGGCGGCGTCGACCCGGTGCTCCCAGGCGACGGTCTCCTCGACGAGGTCCACGCTGCCCGGACGGCGCAGCTCGCGCGCCTCGGGGAGGTCGCCCTCGACCCGGGCGCCGTCGCCCAGGTCGAGCGCGGTCGCACCGGCGACGGCGTCGATCGGCCCGCGGACGCTCTCGGTGCGCACGGCGACCATCGGCGCGCGCAGCGGGCTGGGGGTCGCCGAGGCGGCCGGCACGGCGACGTCGTCCGAGAGCTCCTCGGAGACCTCCGTCGCACCGGCGGCCGCCGGGCGGCGGCGCTGGAGCCGGCCGGCGACGAGACCGATCCCCCGGGCGATCACCGGCCGCGGGTCGGGGATCCGCGTGGCGGGCTGGTCGAGGTCCTGCTGGGGCAGGTCCGGCACCGCGTCCTCGTGCATCGGCGCGGCCGGCTCCTCGGCGTCCACCACCTCGTCGGGCGCGTCGATCTCCTCGTCGAGCGGCAGGGTCGGGTCGAGCTCGACCACCTCGGTCCGCCCGCGCGTGAGGTCGAGCAGCACGGCGGTCAGGTCCGGCTCGGCGCTGACCACCGTCGTCGCCATCGAGAGCCGGACCGACAGCACCTGCTCGGCGCCGTCGGGCCCCGTGGCGACCACGTCCAGCCGGCCGTCGCGGAGCAGCCCGCGCCGCGGCAGGTGCTCGACGGAGAGCAGCGAGTCCCAGGTCATGCCGTGCCACGCGCGGCCCTCACGGATCCGGACGCCGTGGTCGTCGGCGACGAGCAGCGGGCTGCGCGCGTCGAGCAGGCCGAGCAGGTGCGCGGCCGCGAGGCCGCTCATGACCAGGCACAGCACCCAGTCGATCCAGGCGCCCGAGCCGGTGGCGCGGGCGAGGTAGGCGATGGCCACGGCCGAGGCCAGGCCCCCGACGGCCGCGGAGAGCGGGGCGTTGCGGCGTACGACGATGCCCGTCTCGGGGCCCGTCGGCGACGCGCCGCTGCCGCCTGCGTCGTGCTCCCGGTCCTGGTGCTCGTTCTCGTGGTCGTGGTCGTGGTCGTGGTCGGGCTCCAGCACTGTCGATCCGTTCACATCTCCCCCTGCAGGGTCGCGATGACGCCGTCGATCTCATCGGGCTTGACGAGCACGTCGCGTGCCTTGGAGCCCTCGCTGGGGCCCACCACGCCTCGGCTCTCGAGGATGTCCATCAGCCGGCCCGCCTTGGCGAAGCCGACCCTGAGCTTGCGCTGCAGCATCGAGGTCGACCCGAACTGGGTCGAGACGACCAGCTCGATGGCCTGGATGACCAGGTCCATGTCGTCGCCGATGTCGTCGTCGAGCTCGCGCTTGGCGGCGGCCGGGGCCGTGACGTCCTCGCGGTACGTCGGCTCCAGCTGCGACTTGCAGTGCTTGACCACCTGGGCGATCTCCGCCTCGGTGACCCACGAGCCCTGCACGCGGACCGGCTTGGACGCTCCCATCGGGAGGAACAGCCCGTCACCCTGGCCGACCAGCTTCTCGGCGCCCGGCTGGTCGAGGATCACGCGGCTGTCGGCCAGCGACGACGTCGCGAACGCCAGCCGCGACGGCACGTTGGCCTTGATCAGGCCGGTGACCACGTCGACCGAGGGGCGCTGCGTCGCGAGCACCAGGTGGATGCCGGCCGCACGGGCCAGCTGGGTGATCCGGACGACGGCGTCCTCGACGTCGCGCGGGGCGACCATCATCAGGTCGGCGAGCTCGTCGACGATCACCAGCAGGTACGGGTACGGCGAGAGCTCGCGCTCGCTGCCCGGCGGGACCTCGACCTTCCCGGCACGGACGGCCTTGTTGAAGTCGTCGATGTGGCGGAACCCGAAGTTCGCCAGGTCGTCGTAGCGCATGTCCATCTCGCGCACGACCCAGGCGAGCGCCTCGGCGGCCTTCTTCGGGTTGGTGATGATCGGGGTGATCAGGTGCGGGACGCCCTCGTAGGCGTTCAGCTCCACCCGCTTGGGGTCCACCATGATCATCCGCACCTCGTCGGGCGTGGACCGCATGAGGATCGAGGTGATCATCGAGTTGATGAACGACGACTTGCCGGAGCCGGTGGCGCCGGCGACCAGCAGGTGCGGCATCTTCGCGAGGTTCGCGACGACGAAGCCGCCCTCGACGTCCTTGCCGAGGCCGGCGATCATCGGGTGGTGGTCGCCGCGGGCCGCGCCGGACCGCAGGACGTCGCCGAGGGAGACGATCTCCTTGTCGACGTTCGGGATCTCGATGCCGATCGCGGACTTGCCCGGGATCGGGCTGAGGATGCGGACGTCGGCCGAGGCGACGGCGTAGGAGATGTTCTTCGACAGCGCCGTGACCTTCTCGACCTTGACGGCTGCGCCGAGCTCGACCTCGTACCGGGTGACGGTCGGGCCGCGGGTGTAACCCGTGACCTGGGCGTCGATCCCGAACTCCTCCATCACCTGGGTGAGCCGGTCGACGACCGCGTCGCTGGCCTTGGAGCGCGCCTTGTGCGGCGAGCCGGGCTTGAGCACCTCGTTGCCCGGGAGCGAGTAGACGATGTCGCCGGAGAGAGCCAGCTGCTCGGCGCGGGCCGGCAGCGGCGAGTGCGGGGGCGCCACGATGTCGCCCTTCTCCGTGTCGGGCACCGCGGCGGCCAGGACGGTGTCGTCGTCGAGCCCGCCGGGCACCACCGGGTCGTCCGCGGGGTCGGCGTCGTTCCCGCTGAACGGGTCGAAGACCTCCGTGCCGGCCTGGGTCTCCTCGAGGTCCGCGCCCCGCTTGCGGCGCTTGCGGCCCTGTGCTGAGCCTGTCGAAGTGCCCTCGCGGTCCTCCAGCACCGGGCTGTCGTACGCCGGGTCGCCCATGTCGGGGTCGATCTCGTCCTCGAGTTCCCCGCCCCTGCCGCGGCCGCGCGCGGGCTCCTCGGACGGGTCGTGCTCCCGGCCGAGCACCCGGTCGCGGAGCTCGGCGAGCCGCTGGGGCACCTGGTAGACCGGCGTGGCGGTGATGACGAGGAGGCCGAAGACCGAGAGCAGCAGGAGGATCGGCACGACGACGTACGCGGAGCGCAGCAGGTCGAGCAGGAGCGAGGAGACCACGAAGCCGACCGCTCCGCCGGCGCCCTGCAGGTCGCTGGCGTCACCGGCGACGGGCTGCGGGCTGCCGTTCGCGATGTGCACGATGCCGAGGACACCGAAGGCGAGCGCCGTCCAGCCGACGACCTGGCGCCCGGCCGGGCCGTTGCTGATCGGGTCGCGCATGGTCCGGACGCCGACGTAGGCGACGGCCATGGGGACGAACCAGCCGACCTTGCCGACCGTGCCGGCGACCGCCGTGCGGGTCAGCTCCATCACCCCGCCGGGCACCTGGAACCACACGGCCGCCGCCACCACGACGGAGAGGCCGCAGAGCAGGAGGCCCACCCCGTCACGCCGGTGCTCGGGGTCGATGTCGCGGGCGCCGTGCCCGATCCCGCGGGCGACGGCGCCGAGGCCGTGCGCGATCCCGAGCCACACCGCGACGATTCCCCGGGCCAGGGAGAGGAAGAACCGGGCCACCGGTCCGGTGCCGCTGCGCACCGCCCGCGGCGCGGGACGCGCCGCCGTGCTGCCGCCGCGCCCCGACCTGGGGGCAGGCTTGCGTGCCGTCGAGCGCTTCTTGCTCGCGCTCGCGGCTGGTCGTCGGGTGGGCGTACTCCGGGATCGGGTGCTCGAACCACCACGCCCGCTGCTGCGGGGCTTGGACGTGGACGTGCTCTTGCTCCGCGACCCCGGCGGGGAAGACGTACGGGTCGCCATGGTCGTCAACCTACTTCGTCGTCACACCAGTCACAGGGACCACACGAAGCGTGTCGCCGAGGCGCCGCGTGCTGCCCAGCGTGCGCCTAGGCGCACGCTGGGCAGCACGCGGCGGCGAGGAGGAGTCGGGGTCAGGCCTCGATGACGACCGGCACGATCATCGGCCGGCGGCGGTGGGTGTTGTTGACCCAGCGGCCGATCACCCGGCGCACCGTCTGCTGGAGCTGGTAGGCGTCGGTGTTGCCCTCCGCGACGGCCCGGTCCAGCGCGTCGATGATCGGCTGGCGGACCTCGTCGAAGGACTCGTTCTCCAGGGCGTTGCCGCGGGCGTGGATCTCGGGGCCGGCCGCGACCTTGCCGCTGACGGAGTCCATCACGACGATCACGGAGACGAAGCCCTCCTCACCGAGGATGCGCCGGTCTTTGAGGTCGGACTCGGTGATGTCGCCGACCGAGGACCCGTCGACGAAGACGTACCCGCAGTCCACCTTGCCGGCGATGGTGGCCACGCCGTCGACGAGGTCGACGACCACGCCGTCCTCGGCCACGACGACGTTCTCGACGCCGGTGGCCTTGGCGAGGTCGCGGTTGGCGAGCATGTGCCGCATCTCCCCGTGGATCGGGAGGACGTTGCGCGGCTTGACGATGTTGTAGCAGTACAGCAGCTCGCCGGCGCTGGCGTGGCCGGAGACGTGCACCTGGGCGTTGCCCTTGTGCACGACGTTCGCCCCGTGGCGGGCCAGGCCGTTGATGACCCGGTAGACGGCGTTCTCGTTGCCGGGGATCAGGCTCGAGGCCAGCAGGACGGTGTCGCCCTCCTCGAGGTGGACGAAGCTGTGGCTGCGCTGGGCGATCCGGCTCAGCGCCGACATCGGCTCGCCCTGGGAGCCGGTCGAGATCAGCACCTGGTGCTGCGGCGGGAGGTCGGCGAGCTCCTTGGCGTCGACCAGGACGCCCGGCGGCACCTTGAGGTACCCGAGGTCCTTGGCGATCGCCATGTTGCGCACCATCGAGCGGCCGACGTAGGCGACCTGGCGCTCGTGGGCGTACGCCGCGTCGAGGACCTGCTGCACGCGGTGCACGTGGGAGGCGAAGCAGGCCACGATGATCCGCTGCGAGGACTCCCGGAAGACCCGGTCGATGACCGGGGTGATGGTCTTCTCGGCGGGCGTGAAGCCGGGTGTCTCGGCGTTGGTGGAGTCGGTGAGGAAGAGGTCCACGCCCTCCTCCCCCAGCCGGCCGAACGCGCGCAGGTCGGTGATCCGGCCGTCCAGCGGCAGCTGGTCCATCTTGAAGTCGCCGGTGTGCAGCACCAGGCCGGCGCTGGTGCGGATCGCGACCGCGAGCGCGTCGGGGATGGAGTGGTTGACCGCGACGAACTCGAGCTCGAAGGGGCCGAAGCTCATCCGGTCCCCCTCCTTGACCTTGTGGTGCACCGTCTCCTTGAGGCGGTGCTCGCGCAGCTTGCTCCCGAGCAGCGCCAGGGTGAGCTCGGAGCCGACCAGCGGGATGTCGCCGCGCTCGCGCAGGAGGTACGGCGTCGCGCCGATGTGGTCCTCGTGACCGTGGGTGAGGACGAGCGCCTCCACCGCGTCCAGCCGGTCCCGGATGGGGCCGAAGTCGGGGAGGATGAGGTCGACGCCGGGCTGGTGGTCCTCGGGGAACAGCACGCCGCAGTCGACGATGAGCAGCCGGCCCTCGTGCTCGAAGACCGTCATGTTCCGACCGACCTCGCCGAGACCCCCGAGGGGGATGACCCGCAGCCCTCCCTTCGGCAGCGGCGCCGGTGCGGAGAGCTCGGGGTGCGGGTGACTCAAGGGCGTGGGTTCCTTACGTGAGTAGTCCAGCGGCGTCGAGCCCGGCGCGCAGGGCTGCGAGCTCGGCGTCGTCCAGCTCCACCAGGGGTGAGCGGACACGCCGGTTGTCGAGGACGCCGAGGAGCTGGAGTGCTGCCTTGGCGGTGGTCGCTCCGTAGTTGGGGACGCCCATCACGGCGTCGATCGCGGGGAGCATCCGCGTGAAGATCTTGAGGGCGGCAGCGTGGTCGCCGCCCGTGTAGGCGTCGTGCATCGCGCGCAGCTGGTCGCCCGCCGCGTGCCCGACGACGCTGACGAAGCCGGCGGCGCCGTGCGCCAACCAGGCGAGGTTGGCGACGTCGTCGCCGGAGTAGACGGCGTAGCCCAGCTGCTGCAGCCGCACGCCGCGGGCGAAGTCGCCGACGGCGTCCTTGACCGCGACGACCGGCTCCCAGGCAGCGGCCTGCTCGTAGGTCTCGAGCGCGATGGTGGTGCCCGTGCGGCCGGGCACGTCGTAGAGCATGACGGGCAGCTCGGCGGCGTCGACGACCTGACGGAAGTGCTCGAGCACGCCGCGCTGGCCGGGCTTGTTGTAGTACGGCGTCACGAGCAGCACGCCGTCGGCGCCGTTCTTGCGAGCCTGCTGCGCGAGGGCGATCGAGGTGCGGGTGTCGTTGGTGCCGACGCCGGCCAGGAGGACGGCCCGGTCACCGACGGCGTCCTTGACGGCCGCCAGGATCTCGCCGTCCTCGTCGGGCGTCGTGGTGGCCGACTCCCCCGTGGTCCCCGACACGACGAGGCCGTCGTGGCCGTGGTCGACGAGGTGGGTGGCGATCCGTGCGGTCGCCTCGAGGTCGAGCGCACCGTCCTCCGTGAAGGCCGTGGCCATGGCGGTGAGGACACGACCGAACGGCGCAGCGGGGGCGGAGGTCGCCGAGGCATTCATGAGGGTCAGGCTATCGCCCGGCCTGCAGGTCACCCGCCTGCGGCATCACCTCGCGCGCCACGAGGCGCAGGTGGTCGAGGTCGGACAGGTCGAGCACCTGGAGGTAGACGCGCTCCGCGCCCAGCGCGGCGTACCGGCCGAGCTTGTCGAGCACCTCCTCGGGCGTGCCGGCCAGGCCATTCTCGCGCAGCTCGGCCTTCTCGCGGCCGATGGCGTCGGCCCGGCGCTCGATCTCGGCCTCGTCCTCGCCGACGCAGAGGACCAGCGCGTTCGACCACCGCATCGTCGCGGGGTCGCGGTCCACCTCCTCGCAGGCCCGGCGCACGCGGGCGAACTGCGCCTCGGTGGTCGCCTCGTCGACGAAGGGCAGGTTGAACTCGTCGGCGTACCGCGCCGCCAGGGCCGGCGTGCGCTTCTTGCCGACCCCGCCGATGAGGACCGGGGGCCCGCCGCGGTGCCCGTCGGCCTGCTCGGGCTTCGGCAGGGCGGGGCTGTCGGCGACCCGGTGGTGCTCGCCCTCGAAGCCGAACCGCTCCCCCACCGGGGTCGACCAGAGCCCGGTGATGATCTCGAGCTGCTCCTCGAACCGGTCGAAGCGCTCACCGGTCGAGGGGAAGGGGATGCCGTACGCCGTGTGCTCGGCCTCGAACCAGCCCGCGCCGATCCCCAGCTCGACGCGGCCGCCGCTCATCCGGTCGACGTTCGCCACGCCGATGGCCAGCGGGCCGGGGTGCCGGAAGGTCGCGCTCGTCATCATCGTGCCGAGCCGGATCGTGGTCGTGTCGCGCGCCAGGCCGGCGAGCGTGATCCACGCGTCGCTCGGCCCGGGCAGCCCGTCCCCGCCCATCGCCAGGTAGTGGTCGGAGCGGAAGAACGCCCCGAAGCCGAGCTCCTCGGCGGTCAGCGCCACCGCGAGGAGGTCGTCGTACGTCGCGCCCTGCTGGGGTTCGGTGAAGACACGCAGCTCCATGGACCTCAGCCTGCCAGTCGCTCCCAACGCACCACGTCGTACCCCTCGGCCGGCTCGCGGGAGACCTCCCGCCAAGCGCCCCGGTCGAACGCCGGGTAGTGCACGTCACCCTCGGGCTCGAGGTGCACCTCGGAGATGAGCTGCTCGTCGGCGACCGGGAACGTCGCGGCGTAGACCTGCGCGCCACCGGCGACCATCAGCTGCGCCGCGGGGTCCTCGTGGGCGTCGGCCAGCGCAAGCGCCTCGTCGAGGTCGTGGGCGACCAGGACGCCGTCGGCCGACCAGGCCTCGTCGCGGGTGAGCACGACGGTGGTGCGCCCCGGGAGCGGCCGGCCGATGGAGTCGTAGGTCGTCCGGCCCATCAGCAGCACGTGGCCCCAGGTGAGCTCCTTGAACCGCCGCTGCTCACCGGGGATCCGCCAGGGGATGTCGGGCCCGTGGCCGATGACGCCGTTGCGGGCCACCGCGGCGACATGAACCACCCGCCTGCCAGCGGGCGTCATACGGCGATCGGCGCCTTGATGCCGGGGTGCGGGTCGTAGCCCTCGACCGCGATGTGCTCGAGGTCGAAGCCGTCGATCTCGGTGACCGTGGGGTCGAGGACCAGGCGGGGCAGCGGCCGCGGCTCGCGGGTCAGCTGGAGCCGGGCCTGGTCGAGGTGGTTGAGGTAGAGGTGCGCGTCGCCGAGGGTGTGCACGAAGTCGCCGACCTCGAGGTCGGTGACCTGGGCGACCATGTGGGTCAGCAGCGCGTAGGAGGCGATGTTGAACGGCACGCCCAGGAAGACGTCGCCCGAGCGCTGGTAGAGCTGGCAGGAGAGCCGGCCGCGTCCGGACGGCGTGGGCGCGACGTGGAACTGGAAGAGCGCGTGGCAGGGCGCGAGCGCCATGTCCGGGACGTCGGCGACGTTCCACGCCGAGACGACGTGCCGGCGGGAGTCGGGGTCGCGGCGGATCGCCTCGACGACCTGGGCGAGCTGGTCGACGGTGCGGCCGTCGGGCGTCGGCCAGGAGCGCCACTGGTGGCCGTAGACGGGGCCGAGGTCGCCGTTCTCGTCGGCCCACTCGTCCCAGATCGTGATGCCCCGGTCCTGCAACCACTTCACGTTGGTGTCGCCGCGCAGGAACCACAGCAGCTCGCCGAAGACCGAGCGGGTGTGGACCTTCTTGGTGGTGACCAGCGGGAAGCCGGCGGAGATGTCGAAGCGCATCTGGTGGCCGAAGACGCTCAGCGTGCCGGTCCCGGTGCGGTCGCCCTTCTCCACGCCCTCGTCGAGGACGCGCTGGAGGAGATCGAGGTACTGCTGCACGGGGCGACCCTAGTTCCTCCGGCCGGTCACAGGACCATCTCGCCGCGGATCGTCGTGCGGGTGTCGCCGGCCACCCAGACCGTGCCGTCCTCGACGCTGACGTGGACGCGCCCCCGCCGCCCGAGCACGGTGCCCTGGGAGGCGACGTACGACGAGGGCAGCCGGTCGCCGACGAGCCACGCCGCGATGCCGGCGTTCAGGCTGCCGGTGACCGGGTCCTCCCCGACCCCGAGCTCCGGGACGAAGCCGCGGACCTCGACGGCGACCTCGGACCCGGCCGGGTGCAGGCCGGCGATGCCGATGTCGAGCCCGTCGAAGGCGCCGGGGTCGGGGCGTACGGCGAGCACGGCCTCCGCGTCGCGCAGCAGCGCTGCGACCCAGCCCGGGCCGTTGTCGACCCAGGCCGCGTCCACCACGTCGTCGCGCTCGATCCGCAGCGCCCGGCAGAGCCGGCCGAGGTCGTGGTCCGAGACCGGGCCGGACCGGACGAGCGGCGGGCCGGCGAAGGCGAGCCGCCCCTCAGCGGTTCGACGGACCGTCACCAGCCCGGCTCCGCACTCCTGCACCAGGTCGGCCGCGGCCGGCGTGCCGCCCGCCTCGAGCCAGGCGTGGGCGCTGCCGAGGGTGGGGTGACCGGCGAAGGGCAGCTCGCCGCCCGGGGTGAAGATCCGCAGCCGGTAGTCCGCCCCAGCCGTCGTCGGCGCGAGGAGGAACGTCGTCTCCGAGAGGTTCGTCCAGCGGGCGAACGCGGCCATCTGCTCGTCGGTGAGTCCGTCGGCGTCGTGCACCACCGCCACCGGGTTGCCCAGCAGCGGCTCGGCGGAGAAGACGTCGACCTGGCGGAGCGGTCGCACGCTCACGGGTGCAGCGACATGGGGCCGTAGACCCGCCGGTCGAGCTCGAAGAGCGTCACCTGGTCGACCCCCTGGGCCGCGAGCTCCGCCCAGATCTCGCCGACCCACGACTCGGCGTCCGCCTGGTTGCCGAACCGCTGGTCCGCGAGCTCACCGGTCACGGTGACGACCTCGCCGGAGGCGTCCTCGAGCTGCCACCACCAGGGGCGCTCGGTCGGGTTCGGCGGTCGGAAGGTCGCAGGCTGCTCGGGCAGGTTCACAGGTGTCTCCTCAACCGCCGCGGACGGAGGTCTGGACGAACGGGGGCTTGGTCAGCTGGAAGATCTCGCGGCGGCCGCGGACGTCGACCCCGACCTCCGCGTCGGGCGCGACGAACGACGGCACCAGGGCCATGCCGATGCCCTTGCGGAGGGTGGGCGAGAACGTGCCGGAGGTGACCTCTCCGAGCAGGACGTCGGGGGTCAGCGAGACGCTCATGTGCGGCCTGGGGATCCCCCGGCCGGTGGCGACGAGGCCGCGGAGCACGCGCTTGGGCCCCTCCTCGCGCTCGGCCGCCAGCACCTCCTTGCCCCAGAAGCTCTCCTTGCCCCAGCCCACGGCCCAGCCGAGCCGGGCCTCGTTCGGGGTGACGTCGAGGGAGATGTCCTGGCCGTGCAGGGGGTAACCCATCTCCGTCCGGAGGGTGTCGCGGGCGCCGAGCCCGCAGGGCAGCACGCCGTGCGGCTCGCCGACCTCGAGCAGGGCGTCCCACAAGGCGACTGCGGCGTCGGCCGGGGCGATCAGCTCGTAGCCGCGCTCGCCGGTGTAGCCGGTGCGGCAGACGACGACGTCGGCGCCGGCGAACGGCGCGACGACGAACGACATGTACTCGTGGCCGACCGGCAGGCCGACGCCGGCCAGCACCTCGTCGGAGGCGGGACCCTGCACGGCGAGCACCGCGTGCTCGCGGTGCTGCTCCTCGACGACGACGCCGTCGGGGGCGTCCGCCTGCAGCCGGCGCACCACCTCGGCGGTGTTGGCGGCGTTCGGGACCAGCAGGACGTGGTCGTCGGCGTGGAGGTAGGCGATGAGGTCGTCGACGATGCCCCCGGACCGCTCGTCGCAGCAGAGCGTGTACTGCGCGCGGCCGGGAGTGATCCGGCCCAGGTCGTTGGTGAGCGTGGCGTTGACGTGGTCGGCGGCCCCGGGCCCGGCGACGACCGCCTTCCCGAGGTGGCTGACGTCGAAGACGCCCACCGCCTCGCGGACCGCGGTGTGCTCCTTGACGGTGCCCGCGGCGTACTCCAGGGGCATGGTCCAGCCGCCGAACTCGGCCATCTTGGCGCCGAGCGCCTCGTGGCGCTCGTGCAGCGGCGAGCGCAGCAGACGGGGGTCCTCGGCCATGTCCGGAACCTACAACAGCGCCCCGACTATCCTGCCCGGATGACCTCGTACACCCTGCGCAACGCCAGCCCTGCCAAGACCAAGACCGACGTGGTGGTGGTCGGTGTCCTGCAGGGTGCCGACGGGCCCGAGCTGGCCGACGGGGGGTCGGACGTCGCCAAGGCCTACGGGCGCAAGCTCCGCCCGCTGCTCGCCACCCTCGGCGTGACCGGCAAGGCCGGCGAGGTCGTCAAGGCGCCCACCGCAGGCGTGATCGGCTCCCCGCTGCTGGTCCTCGTCGGGCTCGGCAAGGAGGCCACACCGGCCGCCGTACGCCGCGCCGCGGGCGCCGCGGCCCGCTCCGCCACCAATGCCGCCTCGGTCGCCCTGGGCCTGCCGGCCGGGACCCCCGAGCTGGTCCGCGCCGTGGTCGAGGGCCACCGGCTCGGCGGCTACGCGTTCACGGCGTACAAGAAGGAGTCGAAGGACTCCGCGCCGGCCGAGGTCGTCGTCCTCAGCCCCGCCGCGCGCCGCAAGGACGCCACCGCGGCGTTCGAGGAGGCCCAGGTCGTCGCCGACGCTGTCGCCGTCACCCGCGACTGGGTCAACACCCCTCCCGGGGACCTCCGGCCGCCGGCCTTCGCCGACGCGGTCGTCGCCGCGACCAAGGAGGTCACCAAGGGCCGCGGCGCCCCGAAGATCGGGCTCACCGTCCACGACGAGCACAGCCTCGCGGAGCTCGGCTGCGGCGGCATCCTCGGCGTCGGCGCCGGGTCCGACGCGCCGCCGCGGCTGGTGGAGCTGAGCTACGCCCCGCGAGGCGCCAAGCACCACCTGGCCCTCGTGGGCAAGGGCATCACCTTCGACTCCGGCGGGCTCTCGATCAAGCCGGCGCAGAGCATGCACGAGATGAAGTCCGACATGGCCGGCGCGGCGGCGGTCGTGCAGGCGACGCTGGCCATCGCGCGGCTCGGCCTCCCGATCCGGGTGAGCACGTTCGTGCCGATGGCCGAGAACATGATCTCCGGCAACGCCACCCGGCCCGGCGACGTGCTGACGATGTACGGCGGCACGACCGTCGAGATCCTCAACACCGACGCCGAGGGCCGGCTGGTGCTGGCCGACGCCATGGTCCGCGCGACCGAGCAGCAGCCCGACACCCTCCTCGACGTCGCGACCCTGACCGGCCACATGGTCGTCGCGCTCGGCGACAAGGTCGCCGGCGTCATGGGCTCCGAGGCCGTCGTCCAGGACGTGCTCGACGCCGCGCTCGAGGCCGGCGAGGAGTTCTGGCCGATGCCGATCCCCGAGCACATGTCCGAGCGGATCCGGTCCAGCAAGATCGCCGACCTGGCCCAGCACGACTGGATCCGCTGGGGCGGCGGCCTGTACGCCGCGGCGTTCCTGCGCGAGTTCACCGCCGGGCTCCCCTGGGCCCACCTCGACATCGCCGGCCCGTCGTTCAGCTCCGGCGGGCCGTCCGGTCACGTGACCTCCGGCGGCACCGGCGTCGCGGTCGCCACGCTGATCGACTACGCGCGGGCCCTGGCCGCCAAGGGCTGAGCCCAGCGGATCAGCGCAGCGGTCGCCCGACGCCGAGGGCGTCGAGCACGGCGACACCACCGTCCAGGACCCCCGCGACCACACCGTCGCCCTCCGCCTGCCCCGGTACGACGGTGTGGGGGTCGGGCGTCAGCCGGACGTCGTGGCAGCCGTAGTCGTCCACCACCACGCCGGTGAGGTCGCCGTCGTCGCTCAGCACGAGCAGCCACCGCGGACCGAAGTCAGCGGTGCACGCGCGACCCTCGCCCGCCGGCGGTGGTTCGAGGCCGGCGAGGGCGGTCTGCACCCGGTCGAGCCGTCTCGTCGGGAGCACGACCGGCTCGGCCCTCCGCTGCCACCGCACGACGGCGTCCCCGTCCCCGCGCCGGTGCGTCGTCTCGCTGCCGTAGGAGCAGACCCAGGCCTCGTCGGCGGTCGGCAGGGAAGGTCGCTCCGTGGCCGGCGCGTCGGTGCCGGAGCCGTGGGTCTCCTCGCTCGCCTGGGGCAGCTCCTCGGGGCACGGTTCCCCGTCGTGGGCGGCCAGCTCCGTCGGATCGGTCGGGTCCGTCGGGGCGGTGGCGACCTCCGCTGATGGGTCGCCGCCCGCCCCGCACGCGGCGAGCGCCCCCAGGGCCAGGAGCAGGGCAGGGAGGGACCGCTGGAGTGCACTCACGCGACGTGTGACGCCAGGAACGCCGCGGAGGTTCCCTCCGGGTTACAGCCCCTGCTGCTTGCGCCTTCGGTTGTAGTCGCGCATCCGCTGCGGGATGCCGACGACGGCGGCGTCGTACGACGGCACCTGGTAGGTGTTGCAGAACTGGTGCGCCCACTGGACCGACGGGACCCGGCGGCGGGTCCACTCGCCGTCGTGGGCCACCAGGAGCAGGGTCACGTCGCTGACCGCGGTGCGCGGCTCGACGAACCCCTCGACGCCTCGGCGCGCCTGGACCCAGCTGTGCAGATGCGTCTCGTCCACCTTGTCCGACGCACGCACCTGCGTCGAGCCGGTGCGGTAGCCGTCGCCCGCGGGCTTGCGCATCCGCGGGCCGCGTCGGAATCGGTCGGTCCATGCCATGGGTCAAGTCTGCCCGTCCCCGCCCGACCCGGTGTGGACACGCCCGGAAGAAGTGCAAGGATGGTCGCGCGCCGACCCGCGATCCGGGTCAGCCACGGCAGCCCCTGAGGACAGCCACAGGACGACCGACAGGGCCCGACACGGAAGGACCACGGTGGCCGAAGCCGACTACGACGTGCTCATTCTCGGCGCAGGGTCCGGCGGCTATGCCTGCGCGCTCCGCGCGGCCCAGCTCGGCCTCAGCGTCGGGCTCGTCGAGAAGGGCAAGGTCGGCGGCACCTGCCTCCACATCGGCTGCATCCCCACCAAGGCTCTCCTGCACGCGGCCGAGGTCGCCGACTCGGCGCGGGAGGCGGAGCAGTTCGGCGTCCGCGCCACCCTCGAGGGCGTCGACATGGCCGGCGTCAACAGCTACAGGGACGGGGTCGTCTCCCGGCTCTTCAAGGGTCTCACCGGCCTGGTCTCCTCCCGCGGCATCGAGGTCATCGAGGGCGAGGGCCGACTCACCGGACCCCGCCAGGTGACGGTCGCCCCGACCACCCCGAGCAGCGAGGACACCTCCGAGAAGACCTACACCGGCCGGCACGTCGTGCTCGCCTCCGGCTCCTTCTCCCGCACGCTCCCCGGCCTGGAGGTCGACGGCGAGCGCGTGCTCACCTCCGAGCACGCGCTGCGCCTGGACCGGGTGCCGCGCTCGGTCGTGGTGCTCGGCGGCGGTGTCATCGGCTGCGAGTTCGCGAGCGCGTGGCGCAGCTTCGGCGCCGACGTCACCATCGTCGAGGCGCTCCCCCGGCTGGTCGCCGCGGTGGACGAGGCGTCCTCCAAGGCACTCGAGCGCGCGTTCCGCAAGCGGGGCATCGCGTTCCGCACCGGCACCCGGTTCCAGTCGGTGGCACACACCGACGACGGCGTCGCGGTGACCGTCGAGACCGGCGACGGCGGCCACGACGTCGTCGAGGCCGAGCTGCTGCTGGTCGCGGTCGGCCGCGGTCCGGTCACCGACGGACTCGGGTACGAGGAGCAGGGGATCGCCCTGGACCGCGGCTTCGTCCGCACCGACGAGCGGTGCCGCACGAACGTCGAGGGCGTGTACGCCGTCGGCGACATCGTGCCCGGGCTGCAGCTGGCCCACCGCGGCTTCCAGCAGGGGATCTTCGTGGCGGAGGACATCGCCGGCCTGGGCCCGCAGCCGGTGGACGAGACCGCGATCCCCCGGGTGACCTACTCCCGCCCCGAGGTCGCCTCCGTGGGCATCGACGAGCGCACGGCCGTCGAGCAGTACGGCGCCGACGCCGTCGAGTCGCTCACCTACGACCTCGCCGGCAACGGCAAGAGCCAGATCCTCAAGACCGCAGGGTTCGTCAAGCTGGTCCGCCGCAAGGACGGCCCGGTCGTCGGCGTGCACATGGTCGGCGACCGCGTCGGCGAGCTGATCGGCGAAGCACAGCTCATCCACGGCTGGGAGGGGTACCCGGAGGACGTCGCACCGCTCGTCCACGCCCATCCCACCCAGAACGAGGCGCTCGGCGAGGCCCACCTGGCCCTCGCCGGCAAGCCACTCCACGCACATTCCTGATCCACGAAGCCCACACGAAGAGAGCGCGAAGGAACTCATGGCCACCGAAGTCAACCTCCCGGCCCTCGGGGAGTCCGTCACCGAAGGCACCGTCACCCGCTGGCTGAAGCAGGTGGGTGACTCGGTCGCCGTCGACGAGCCGCTGCTCGAGGTCTCCACCGACAAGGTCGACACCGAGATCCCCTCGCCGGTCGCCGGCACCCTGCTCGAGATCAAGGCCGAGGAGGACGACACCGTCGAGGTCGGCGGCGTGCTCGCGCTGATCGGCGACGAGGGCGAGTCGAGCGGCGACGCGTCGGGCTCCGCGGAGCCGGAGGCGCAGCCGAAGGACGAGGAGCAGGCCGAGAAGAAGGCCGAGCAGGAGCAGGAGGCCGTCGAGGAGACGGGCTCGCTGCCCCCGGGCGACGAGACCCCCGAGGCCGAGAAGCAGCCGGCCGCCGAGCAGTCGGGCGACCAGGGCGGGTCCTCGTCCGGTGGCGGCTCCGGCACGCCGGTCACGCTCCCCGCGCTGGGCGAGTCGGTCACCGAGGGCACCGTCACCCGCTGGCTGAAGTCGGTCGGCGACGAGGTGGCGGTCGACGAGCCGCTGCTCGAGGTCTCCACCGACAAGGTCGACACCGAGATCCCCTCGCCGGTCGCCGGCACCCTGCTCGAGATCAAGGCCGACGAGGACGAGACTGTCGAGGTCGGCGCCGAGCTCGCCGTGATCGGCGACAAGGGCGCCGCTCCCCAGAAGCAGGAGGAGGCTCCGGCCGAGCCCAGCCCGGCCCAGGAGGAGACCAAGCCGAGCCAGCCGACCGAGCAGGGCGAGGCCCGCACCGAGCAGCCCGAGCCCGAGAAGGACCACGAGCCGGCCGAGGAAACCGCGCCGGCGCCGAGCTCCCAGTCCCCCGGCACCGGCGAGCGCAGCCAGGGCAGCAGCGGCGACCAGGAGCAGGCCCGCTCGGAGAAGGCCCCGGACGGTTCGGGGTACGTCACGCCGCTGGTGCGCAAGCTCGCCGCCCAGCACGACGTCGACCTGTCGACGGTCGAGGGCACCGGCGTGGGCGGGCGGATCCGCAAGCAGGACGTCCTGGACGCGGCAAAGGCCAAGCAGGCCCCGGCTGCCCCCGCTCAGCCGAGCAACCAGCAGGCCCCCGCAGCCAGCCAGTCGAGCGCGCCGTCGACGACGCCGAGCCCGCTGCGCGGCACCACGGAGAAGATCAGCCGGCTGCGCAAGATCATCGCCGAGCGGATGGTCGACTCGCTGCAGACCTCGGCCCAGCTCACGCAGGTCATCGAGGTCGACGTCACCAACATCGCCCGCCTACGGGATGCGGCGAAGGGTGACTTCCTGGCACGCGAGGGCGTCAAGCTGTCGTACCTTCCGTTCTTCGCCAAGGCGGCGATCGACGCGCTGAAGCAGCACCCGAAGCTCAACGCGGGGATCGACACCGAGGCCGGGGAGATCACCTACTACGACCGCGAGAACCTCGCGATCGCCGTGGACACCGAGAAGGGCCTCATCACCCCGGTCGTCAAGGACGCGGGTGACCTCTCGATCGCCGGGCTGGCGAAGAAGATCGCCGACGTCGCCGAGCGGACCAGGACGAACAAGATCGGGCCCGACGAGCTCTCCGGTGGCACCTTCACCATCACCAACCTCGGCAGCGTGGGCGCCCTGTGGGACACCCCGATCATCAACAAGCCGCAGGTCGCGATCCTCGGCCCGGGCGCCGTCGTGAAGCGTCCGGTCGTGATCGACGACCCGAACCTCGGCGAGACGATCGCGGTGCGCCACATGGTCTACCTCGCCCTCACCTACGACCACCGTCTGGTCGACGGTGCGGACGCCGGCCGCTTCCTCCAGGACGTCAAGAAGCGCCTGGAGGCCGGGCAGTTCGAGGTCTGACCCCGCCTTCCCGCACGCACGCAGGGCCCGCGACCGACCGGTCGCGGGCCCTCGTCGCGTCGAGTCGGGGGTGGTGACCGTCGAGTCGGGGGTGGTGACGGTCGAGTCGGGGGGTTGTGACGGTCGAGTCGGGGGTTGTGACCGTCGAGTCGGGGGGTGTGACGGTTCATTCCGGCGATTCGACCGTTCGGGGTCCCGACTCGACCGTGCGAAGTCCCGACTCGACGGTTCGGGGTCCCGACTCGACCGGCGTGGCAGGCTCGTGGCATGCGGATCGTGATCGCCGGCTCGTCCGGCTTCCTCGGCAGCCACCTGGTCGAGGCGCTCCGCGCCGGCGGCCACCAGGTCACCAGGCTGGTACGCCGGGCGCCGGAGGCCGCGGACGAGGCGGCGTGGGACCCGGCAGCCGGCACCTACGACCGTGACGCCGTCGACGCGGCCGACGTGGTCGTCAACCTCGCCGGCTCCCCCACGCTCGGGAACCCGCACTCGGCCGGCTGGGCCCGCGAGCTGCGCGAGAGCCGGGTGAGCTCCACGCGCACGCTCGCGCGAGCCGTCGCCGAGTCGCCCCGGCGGCCGGCGTACCTCGCGGGCAACGGCATCTCCTACTACGGCGACCACGGCGAGCAGGTGCTGACCGAGGCGTCCGACAGCCGCGGCCACGCGCTGCTGACCGAGGTGACCCGGGAGTGGCAGGCCGCGGCCCTGCCGGCGGAGTCCGCAGGCGCCCGCGTCTGCTACCTGCGCACCGCGCCGGTGATGGACCGCCGGGCCGCACCGCTCAAGGTGCTCGCCCCGCTCTTCCGGGCCGGCCTCGGCGCCCGCCTGGGCAGCGGCCGCCAGCACATGGCGATGATCTCGCTGCGCGACTGGGTCGCCGCGGTCGTCCTCCTCGCCGAGCACGACACGCTCAGCGGGCCGGTCAACCTCACCTGCCCGCAGCCGCCGACGAACGCGGAGTTCACCCGGGCGCTCGCCCGGGCGGTGCACCGGCCGGCGGTCCTGCCCGTCCCCGCACCGGTGCTGCGGGCGGCCGCCGGGAAGATGGCCCCGGAGCTGCTGGGCTCCCTCAACGTGCGCCCCGCGGCCCTGCAGGCGGCCGGCTTCCGGTTCCAGGACCCCGACGTCGCCGCCGTGCTCGCCACCGGGCTGCGCTGACGCACGTCCGTGCCGGAGCAGGCAGGAGCTGGGCGGAGTACGCTCGGCCGCGTGACCACCCCGACGTTCCGCACCGTCGGCCTCGGCGCCGACGCGGTCGACTACCTGGCCGCGTGGGACCTCCAGCGCGAGGTCCACGCGGAGGTCGTCGCCGGCACCGCGCCGGGAACCGTGCTGCTCCTGGAGCACCCGCCGGTCTACACGGCCGGGAAGCGCACGGACCCGCACGAGCGTCCGCTGGACCCCGGGGGCGCCCAGGTGATCGACGTCGACCGCGGCGGGAAGATCACCTTCCACGGGCCGGGCCAGCTGGTGGGCTACCCGATCGTCGCGCTCCCCGATCACGTCAAGGTGGTCGACTACGTGCGCCGGGTCGAGGAGGCGCTCATCCAGGTCTGCGCCGACCTCGGCGTGGCGACGGCGCGGGTCCCGGGTCGCAGCGGGGTGTGGCTGCGCGCCGACGACCCCGCGACCGGCACCCGCCCGGAGCGCAAGATCGCGGCGATCGGCATCCGGGTCAGCCGGGGCGTCACCATGCACGGGTTCGCGCTCAACTGCGACGTGGACCTCGGGTGGTACGACCGCTTCGTCCCCTGCGGCATCGCCGACGCCGGCGTCACCACGCTCACCCACGAGCTGGGCCGCCGGGTGACCACGGGCGACGTCCTCCCGCTGGTCGAGCGGCACCTCGCGACGTACCTGTCGTGGGAGCCCTACGTCGCGACGCCCGACTACGAGCCGCGGCCGGAGCCGGGTCACGGGCCCCGCGTCACGGTGCTCACGCCAAAGTAAAGGACCCTCCGGCGCGTCACCGGGCGCTCGCGCGCTCACGCTGGTTCGATCACCAGGTGCCCGACCTGGTGATCGAGACGACCGGCCTCCGCAAGGAGTTCCGCACCCGGCGCGGCGGCCTGCGGGTCGCCGTCGACGACCTGGACCTTTCCGTCCCTGCCGGCGGCGTCCACGGCTTCCTCGGGCCGAACGGCTCCGGGAAGACCACGACGATCCGGATGCTGCTCGGGCTCGCCTCCGCGACCCGCGGGACGATGCGGCTCTTCGGGGAGCCGGTCCCCGACCGGCTGCCGGCGGTCATCGACCGGGTGGGCGCGGTGGTGGAGTCACCGAAGTTCTCCCCCCACTTCAGCGGCCGGCAGAACCTCCTGCTGCTCGCCCGCTCCATCGACGCCCCCGCCAGCCGGGTCGACGCGGCGGTCGAGACCGTCGGGCTGACCGGCCGGGACGGCGACCGGTACCGGTCCTACTCGCTCGGCATGAAGCAGCGGCTCGCGATCGCCGCGACCCTGCTCAAGGAGCCGGACCTGCTCATCCTCGACGAGCCCACCAACGGACTGGACCCGGCGGGCATCCGCGAGATCCGGGAGACCATCCGGGGCCTGGGCGCCGCGGGGGTGACGGTGCTGCTGAGCTCCCACATCCTTGCCGAGGTGCAGCAGGTGTGCACCTCCGCCACCATCGTCGGCAACGGCCGGCTGCTGGCCTCCGGGAACGTCGACGACCTGCTCGACAGCGGTACGGCGCACCGCGTGGTCGTGCCCGACGTCGTGGCGGCCCGCACCGCGCTCGAGGCCGCCGGCTTGCCCGCGACGACCGAGGCCGACGGGTCGCTGAGCGTCGAGACCGACGACCCGGCCGCCATCACCCGGGCCCTGGCCGCCGGCGACCTGTGGCTCACCGAGCTCTCCCCGCTCCGGCCGGACCTGGAGTCGTTCTTCCTCCGGCTCACCGCCGCCGACAACCTCGCCACCTCCGCGAGGGAGGCGCGATGAGGTCCCTGCTGCGGGTCGAGCTCACCCGGCTGCGCTGGCGCCGGGCCGTGGTCCTGCTGCTGGTCGGGTGCGTGGTCGCCCCCGCCGTCATCGCGATCGCCACCGCCTGGAACACCCGCCCGACCTCGGAGGGCGAGCGGGCCGGCTTCCTCGCCTCTTCCCAGCGGGAGATCGCCCGCTGCGAGAAGCACCCCCGCCAGTACGGCGTCCGCCCCGCCCGTGCGGCCGACCGCTGCGAGGAGAGGATCCTCGGCTGGCACACGGGCCGGCAGCCGCTCACGCTGGCCCGGGAGCGGGGGGCCAGCGGGACGGCGGTCGTGGGCGTGCTCACCCTGCTGCTGATGCTGGCGGCGACCACCTTCGTGGGCCACGACTGGAACAGCGGCTCGGTGAGCAACCAGCTCCTCTTCCGGCCACGGCGCGGCCGGGTCTGGGCGGCCAAGGCGGCGGTGGTCACCGGCGTGTCCCTCGTCGTCGCCGCGGCCGTCAGCACGGCGTACTGGCTCGCACTGTGGGCGGTGGTCCGCTCGCGCGACCAGGTCGTCGTCGACGGCGGCCTCACCGACTCGCTGCTCCTCGGCGTCCGCGGCGCCGGCTTCGCCGCGGCGGCGGCGCTGGGCTGCTACGCGCTGACGATGCTGCTGCGCAGCACCGTCGCCACGCTGGGGGTGATCTTCGCCGTCGGGGTCGCCGGCGTCTTCTTGTTCGCGGCGCTGGGCATCCCCGGGCAGTGGCAGCCGCAGGAGAACGCCGCCGCGGTGGTCCGCAACGGCGCGACGTACCACGTGGACATCCCGGAGCACTGCTACCGGCGCGGGGCGCCCCAGCGGGTGGAGGCGAACTCGGAGTGCGACAGCCTCCGGGAGATCTCGCCCTGGCACGGCGTCGGGTACTTCGGCGTGCCGCTGCTGGGCGTCGGCGTCGCGTCCGTCGTCTCCTTCCGGCGGCGCGACGTCCCCTGAGGCCTCAGCCGAGCGCGCGGTAGTGCGCAGCCATCGCCGGGTAGTAGTCGCGGTCGAAGTCGACCGCCGCCACGTCGCCGCCCGTCTCGGCGGCCACGAGCCGGTCCAGGTAGTACTCCCAGCCCGGGCCGACCGACTCGGCCGCCGCGGGGTCGAGGCCCGGCTGGCGGAAGGTCAGCAGCGTGCCGCCGTCGGCCGCGGTCCCGAGCTCCAGCTCGAGGTCCCACCAGTCGTCGCCGACGCGCGAGACCAGCACCAGGCGCCGCGGCGGCTCGCAGACCCGGATCGTCATCTCCTCGGTCGGCGCCGTGTCGCCCTCGGCCGTCATCCGGAACGCCACCCGTCCGTCGCCAGGGTTGCCGGTCCACGTGCCGATCCAGCGCTCGAGCCGCCGGGGCTCCGTGACCGCCGCCCACGCCTCCTCGGCGGAGAGCGGGAGGACCCGGGTGAGGACGAGGGTGCCGCCGACGACGCTGCCCGTGGGAGTGGCCATGGGTCCATGGTGCCCCTCACCGGGTCCGGTGCCTGCCCCAGCCCGGCGTACAGTGAAGGGCGTGACACAGGCTCCCGCTCCCGAAGGCCGCAAGCTCCTCCGCCTCGAGGTCCGCAACTCCGAGACGCCGATCGAGCGCAAGCCGGAGTGGATCAAGACCCGGGCGACGATGGGGCCGGAGTACAAGCACCTGCAGAGCCTGGTGAAGTCCGAGGGGCTGCACACGGTGTGCCAGGAGGCGGGCTGCCCCAACATCTTCGAGTGCTGGGAGGACCGCGAGGCGACGTTCCTCATCGGTGGCGACCAGTGCACCCGCCGGTGCGACTTCTGCCAGATCGACACCGGCAAGCCGCAGCCGCTGGACCGCGACGAGCCGCGCCGCGTGGCCGAGTCGGTGCAGACGATGGGTCTGCGCTACGCCACGATCACCGGCGTCGCCCGCGACGACCTGCCCGACGGCGGCGCCTGGCTGTACGCCGAGACGGTGCGGGCGATCCACGACCTCAACCCCGGGACCGGCGTCGAGAACCTGATCCCCGACTTCAACGGCAAGCCCGACCTGCTCGCCGAGGTCTTCGAGTCCCGGCCCGAGGTGCTCGCCCACAACGTCGAGACGGTGCCGCGGATCTTCAAGCGGATCCGCCCCGCCTTCCGCTACGAGCGCTCGCTGGGCGTGCTGACGGCCGCGCGGGACTTCGGCCTGGTCACCAAGTCGAACCTCATCCTCGGCATGGGCGAGACCCGCGAGGAGGTCAGCCAGGCGCTGCGCGACCTGCACGACGCCGGCTGCGAGCTCGTCACCATCACCCAGTACCTCCGCCCGTCCGTGCGCCACCACCCGGTCGAGCGGTGGGTCAAGCCGGAGGAGTTCGTGGAGCTCAAGGACGAGGCCGACGAGATCGGCTTCTCGGGGGTGCTCTCGGGTCCGCTGGTGCGTTCGTCGTACCGGGCCGGGCGGTTGTACCGTCAGGCCATGGACGCCCGCGCGGGCGTCACCACCGCCTGAGCCGGCCCACCGCCCGCTCCTCCCGCCGCACGACAGCAAAGGCACCACCACCGCCATGGCCAAGGACGCCCAGAAGAAGCAGCCCGCGACGCCGGCGTCGCCGGACTCCATGAACCGCCGGCAGCAATTGGTCGAGACCTACCGGATGACCCGGCGCAACGACCCGAAGGTCGGCTTGCTGACCTTCGGCGCCGGCCTCGTCGCCGGCCTCCTCGGGTTCCTGCTCTTCTACGTGCTGCCCGGCGACGGGGTGATCGGCTGGATCCTCGCGGTCGTCGGCTCGCTGCTCCTCGGCTCCCTCGCGGCGATGGTGGTCTTCGGCCGCCGCGCGCAGAAGGCGGCGTACGCCCAGATGGAGGGCCAGCCCGGCGCAGCAGCGGCCGCCCTGCGCATGCTGCGCCGCGGCTGGAAGTCCGACCCGGTGATCGCCTTCAACAAGAACCAGGACGTCGTCCACCGCGTGGTCGGCCCGCCCGGCATCGTGCTCGTCGGCGAGGGCACCAGCCCCAGCCGGGTGCGCCAGCTGCTGGTCACCGAGCGCCGCAAGCACGAGCGGGTCGCCGCCGAGGTGCCGATCCACGAGGTCGTGTGCGGCAACGGCGAGGGCCAGGTCCCGCTGTCGAAGCTGGTGCGGCACGTCCAGAAGCTCGGCCGCAAGGTCAAGCCGGCCGAGCTCACCGACGTGCTGAGCCGGCTGCGGGCGCTCGACGCGACGCGGTCGAACGTCCCGCTGCCCAAGGGCCCCGTCCCGACCTCCATGAAGGGCATGCGCGGGAACCTGCGCGGCCGCTGAGCTCGCGGGCCCGGGCCGCGCAGGTCGCCCGTCACGGACCTCAGGCGGGGTTCGGGACCATCCCGTCCAGCTGCCCGAGGTTGGGCATCTTGGTGACGTCCTTGGCGGGCGGCGCCTCCACGGTGGCGTCGGTCCCCCAGTCGTCGAGGGTCATCTCGGTCTGGATCGACTGCCCCTCGACGTCCACGTCCATCACCATCTGCCCGAACCGGCCCTCCTCGTCGAGCCAGACGTCGTAGGTGACGGTCTCGGGCAGGTCCTTCGTCGCGGACGGCGGCAGGTCGGCACCGAAGGACTCGACGGACGTCGCGAGGTCGACGGTCAGCTCGAAGTGGTCGAGCTGGCGCCCGTCGACGTCTTCCTCGCCGACGTACGTCACCTGCTCGATCCCCTCCTGCATCCCCTCGAGCGCGGCGAGCGGGTCGCCCTGGTTCAGCGCGTCACCGAGCCCCATCTTCGCCAGCGGGCTGTCGGGGTCCGAGGGGTCCATCTTCAGGAACTTGCCGCGGGTGAGGTTGCCGAGGGAGATGTAGAGGACGCCGTCGACCGAGCGCATCTCCATCTCCCCGCCCATCATCGGGCTGTTCATCGTCATCTGGATCGACGGCGGCGACGTCGAGTAGTCGACCACGCCCTCGCCGGAGATCTCGGTGTCCCCGAAGGAGGAGGTGTTCGTCATCCGGGCGGTGGTGGACTCCTCGATGCCGGCGGACACCAGGTCGACGAAGTCGTCCACCGGCACCTCCTGGCCCTCTTCGAGGTCGTCGGCCGCCGGCTCGTCGGGCTCGGCGGTCTGGGACTCGGCGGTCGACTCACCGGCGGTGGGCTCGCTCGACTCGTCGTCCCCGCCGCAGGCGACGAGGGAGGCGGAGAGCAGGGGTGCCACCGCCACGGCGGCGAGCAGACGGCGGGTGCGGAGCGGAGCGGTCACGTCACGGCCTTTCGGACAGCGGTTGGTATCTTCAGCATGACCCGCGCTGCCCCGCGCGCAAACCCCGCTCAGGTCTCGATTCGGCCGCGAAGCGCCCGATAGGTCTGCAGGGTCACCGTCGACGTGCCGGCCACGAGGTCGTGCAGGCCCCGGCCGTCGGGGCGGTAGACCAGGGGCGGGATCACCAGGGCGATCATGACCTGGCGCAGCAGCGCCCGGAGCGGGTCCAGCGGGCGTGGTGCACCGTCGGTGCGTACGACGCGCAGCCGCGTGGCGATCTTGCCGAACGAGCCGCCGACCAGCCAGGTCAGCAGGGCCGACTCCACGACGTACACGCCGAGGACGAGGGCCGAGGCCCTGCTGCCCGTCTCGGCGTACTCCCCCAGGCCGATGAAGGCGATGACCACGAGCGTGGAGGCGAACCAGTCGACGAGCAGCGCACCGGCCCGGCGCGCCCACGAGGCGGTCTCGACGACGGGGACGCTCACGGGGACGAGGGTAGGGGGCGTCATCGGCGGTTCACTCCCCGGCCACCTGTTACATGCCGGAAACAAAGCCGATACGGTCGAGAAATCGCACCCGGAGAGGGTGACCCTGTCGTTCGGTGCAGTGTGGCCCCGGCGGCCGCCACCGAGAACCACACCGGCTCGCGACGAGGTCGCAGCCACAGGAGGACGAATGTTCCAGAACAGCGACGAGCTGCTCGCGTACATCAAGGACGAGCGCGTCGAGATGATCGACGTCCGCTTCTGCGACCTGCCGGGCATCATGCAGCACTTCACGGTGCCGGCCGGCGCCTTCGACCAGTCGGTCTTCGAGGACGGGCTGAGCTTCGACGGCTCCTCGATCCGCGGCTTCCAGGCGATCCACGAGTCGGACATGTCGCTGTTCCCCGACGTCACGACCGCCTACATCGACCCGTTCCGCACCGCGAAGACGCTGGTCGTCAACTTCTTCATCCACGACCCGCTCACGGGCGAGGCGTACTCCCGCGACCCGCGCAACATCGCGCGGAAGGCGATGGCCTACCTGGCCACCACCGGCATCGGCGACACGGCGTACTTCGCCCCGGAGGCGGAGTTCTACGTCTTCGACAACGTGCGGTTCGCGACCAAGGAGAACGCCGGCTACTACGAGATCGAGTCGTCGGCCGGCGCCTGGAACACCGGCGACGACCTCGCCAACGACAACCGCGGCTACAAGGTCAAGTACAAGGGCGGCTACTTCCCCGTCGCGCCGACCGACCACTTCGGTGAGCTGCGCGACGAGATGGTGATCGAGATGGAGCGCGCCGGCCTCCAGGTCGAACGGGCCCACCACGAGGTCGGCACCGCCGGCCAGGCCGAGATCAACTACCGCTTCAGCGAGCTGCTGCAGGCCGCCGACGACGTCATGAAGTTCAAGTACATCGTCAAGAACGTCGCCTGGCGCAACGGCAAGACCGCGACGTTCATGCCGAAGCCGATCTTCGGCGACAACGGCTCGGGCATGCACTGCCACCAGTCGATCTGGAACAACGGCGAGCCGCTGTTCTACGACGAGACCGGGTACGCCGGCCTCTCGGACATGGCGCGCTACTACATCGGCGGCATCCTCAAGCACGCCCCGTCGCTGCTGGCCTTCACCAACCCGACGGTGAACTCCTACCACCGCCTGGTCCCGGGCTTCGAGGCCCCGATCTCGCTGGTCTACTCCCAGCGCAACCGCTCGGCGTGCGTCCGCATCCCGATCACCGGCTCGAACCCGAAGGCCAAGCGCATCGAGTTCCGCTGCCCCGACCCGTCGGCGAACCCCTACCTCGCCTTCTCGGCGCTGCTCCTCGCCGGCCTCGACGGCATCAAGAACAAGATCGAGCCCGCCGCGCCGGTCGACAAGGACATCTACGAGCTCCCGCCGGACGAGATGGCCGACATCGCCCAGGTGCCCACGCGCCTGGACTCGGTCCTCGACTCCCTCGAGGCCGACCACGAGTTCCTCACCCAGGGCAACGTCTTCACGCCCGACCTGATCGAGACGTGGATCGACTACAAGCGCACCAACGAGATCGCGCCGGTGCAGGCCCGCCCGCACCCGCACGAGTTCGAGCTGTACTACGACATTTAGTCCCGCGTGGGTGATGCCCACCGGCCGAGTGCCTGAAAACGGCCCCTGACCTGCGAAGACACCTCTCAACGTCTTCCATCGTCAGGGGTCGTTTCTCGTCCTCGCGTGGCCCCAGTGTGTCCCACGAGGGCGCGCAGGTAGTTGTGCCCCAGGATCCTGTCAAGATCGAACTCAGCCTTGGTCCTCAGCCTCGCCGCCATTGCGCTCGACCTGCCGGCCCTTCACCAGAAACCGGCGCTGATTCGGCTGTCGTTCAAGATCGCCCACGTGTAAGAGGAGCCTTGGCGCGCCCTCAGTCCCGCCGGGCCATCGACGGGCATCTGCTCGGCCGCCTTCCGGAAGTTGGTCTTGGACAGAGAGCGGTTGATCTGGTTGCCGTCACGCGTGATGACGAGGTAGTTCCCAGGGACCTCGTAGGTGAAGGGCAGCCCCTGCACCGTGTAGAACTCCTCGCCCGCAAAGCGACGAATGCGATTCCACAGTTCCTCGAAGGCAGCCATTCATCGAGGCTATCGGGATGGCCACTACGGAGGTGATCGATCATCCGCTCAGGGTCCGCCATGACGACCGATGACATCCGCCAACATCGAATACTTCGACAACCGCGTGTCGAGGGCGCTGACCCCCTGGGTGCCCTTGATGTGGCCACGGACGAACGTGTCCTTCGGGCCCATCACGTCACGCAGCCGCCGAGGCGCACGAGCTCGTGCTGCGGCAGACGGCCGGCGGTTCTTTAGCTGTCGTACGTGTGACTGCACAGCGGTCACCGTCGGCGGTTTTACCTGCCCGCCAGCCACCTGCTGCGCCTGACGGTCGTACACCGGGGTTGGGGTGTACCGGTAACCAGAAACCTTCGAGCTCTGTCCGACCCGGCGCAGCGCGGCGGTACCGCTGGGTGCGCTTCTGAGTGACACCGAGACATCCACGAACCATCCCAGGGCATGCGTTAGGGCAGCCCGCACGCCCGGTTCATCGAGGCCATAGCCGACGAGGTCGATGGTGTCGAAGGCGACCAGGACACCCCTGCCGTTGGCTCCGACCCATGCGTACATGTAGAAGTCATCCTGTGTGAGGAGGACTTGGGCTCGGCCGGGTCCGCCGTCGAACCACATTGGCCGGTCGGTCCACTTTGTGAGGCGCTGCGAATACGCCGTGACAGCGGCGAGCGTATCCCGCAGCGTCCGGTGGTCCTCCGGATAGGGCATTGGATTGACGCCAGGCTCAACGAAGTCGAGTTGCCGCTGTTCGACCGCCTGGAGGAGGGCATGGACTGAGTGGCCGTTTGTCTCGTCCAGAATCGGGAGTACCCATGGTGCCGCACGCAGTCGCCAGCCCGAGGTTCCAAGAGACACCCGCCCGTGGCCGAGGTCCAGGCCGCCGCTGGCTACTCCCGTTATGGCATACGCGGCGCCGAGAACGCGCCCCACGTTCCGACGCAGGCGGGTCCCTCGTCCCGCCAGGGTGTGGAACTGTGCGTCGGTCAGCGTGCGGACGAAGTTTCCCTTCGGATGCTGAGCGGCTAGGAGGGCGGCCGCTACGAGCCCGACCGAAGGATCACTGGAGCGAACTGCCGAGGTCACAAAAGGCCTGACTCTGCCAAGGCGCCACGCGCGAACAGCCTCCGCATGAGTTAGGCCGGGAGCAGGCGCAACGGCCTCGCTGGCAATCGGCTCGACGAGCCGCGACAAGTACCCCGCGTGCGCCACGCTGATCCTGACGCCGGCGATGTATCCGATCGGATGATTCGCGGCCTTCGGCGGGGTTAGCGAGGCGGCTACCGCAACGGCAGCCTTGGCCCGTTCCGAATCGAAGCCGAACTGGTCACGGAGTTGCTTCACGGCAGCGGGACGACTTGGTGCATTCGCTACGGCGCCAAGTGCGAGGAGCGCGGACGGACTGAGTTCGCCAATAAGGTCGGCCTCAGCAAGGATACGAGCGACCGAGGGAGGCCACGCAGACGCAGCAACATCCCAGGTTCGGCCGTCCAGCGTTATCGGTCCTGCCATGAGCGGATTCTACGGACCGGGATGCGGGCATCCTGGTTCCGAACAAGCGTGAGTCGTGGGTCACCGTGCTTCGGTTCTTCGCGAGGCGACTTACACCGTTTCAGGCGTCAAATCAGGGGACTGTCCACCAAGTCCGTGCTGGTCGCGCAACGTCTTCAAGCAGATCACCTGTACCTGGTGTTCGCTATTGCCGGCATATCGAAGCAGGTGCGTCACTCCAAAGAATTTGCGCTCATTGTAGTTTTCGGCCGTCACATCGATGATCTCAAAGTCGTCGGTTGCCGTGTCGATTGACTCGCAGACCAACAGGTCGACCAGGCCGAAGTACTTCTTACTCGGTTCCCCGACCCCTCTCTTGAAGTCCGTGATCAATGAATCGGAATGAACCTTGAACTCGAGCCATTGCCCCGCAAAGTTTCTGGGGTTTCCTCCCGGGAAGGCCAACCCAAGCGGCCTGTCTGTTTCGTCGAAACCCGCTATCGAAGATTCGGGAGAGTAGTCAAAGTAGCCATCGAGGATCCCCCGGGCCAACAGCCCAAATACAGTGAACCCAGGCAATTCGTCATTGGCGACCAACCGCAGGAACTCCGCGACCACCTCTACTTCCGACGTTGGCTGGCGACGAAGCGCCCCCTCCCCCGAGACTAGTAGAACTCCGCGTTCCCTGAGGTTCGCCGCATCGACATTGAGCGCGCTTCTTGCGTCCGCGATACTCATCGCTGCATGCGTGGACTGTGCCTGGCTTTTCTCTAGTCGATCACGCTTTCCGATGGCAAAGGAGATTAGTTCTTTGCAGAGTTCGAGCGTAAGTTCATGAGCTCCCGAGCCAAGGTTTTTTCGTCCGTAGTCAGGCTTGTAATCGCCCTTCAGATTGAGGACCACGAACGTTCGACTCTTGTGTTCTGCGCCGGATCGGTGGAGAAATGTCTTTCGCCGGCCAGTAGGGAAGTCCCGCACTGCAACAAGAAACCCCCCGTTGATCTGAATCAACTTCTCGGACAGCGAGGCATCTGAATCTTCGATCAGTTCGAGGTGGGCCTGGGTCACGTCTTCGTACCACGAGTTGTTCTGGGCATACGATACGTACCCCGTGACTTCATATCTGTCAACGACCTGCATCAGATCTGCCCTCCCGGCCAACCTGGTCAGGTGAGCTATGATCCATTGCTTATCGAAGACACAGTAAAGGAGTTCGTTTCCCTGGCTGTTTCCGGTAAGTACGTCCGCCTTACGAGGACCGTTTCTTCGAGCCAATTCGTCGGGCCCCAAGAACCCCGTCGTGAGATCCTCCGTATTTCCGTGAATCTCGGCAGTGACCTTCAACTTTCGTTGCCATTCCGGCAAGGTGGACTTGTCATTGCCAGGCACCATGAAGCCAACTCCGGTGCGAGTGCGAAGGATGTATTCGAGACGCTTGGCAGCCACCTTGCCGTCGTTCGTGAAGATCTCTTCCAGCCGATTGTCAGAGTACTTGACTGTGGCCCGAGTTCCTCTTTCTGTGAGGTCAGATTCCTGCGCGAGATCAAAGTTGGGATCCGGAAACTCCAACTCCTTCTCTTGGTAGGGGCGCCCATCTTCGAGAAGCTTCGAGGTCGATTGGAACCAATCATGTCCGTCGCTGATGACATAGGTCCAAGCATCGTCATCAGCAACTCGCGTGCTAATAGAGAACTCAGCGTGTCCAAACTGGAGGAATGCCAGTGCCGCCCCTTTCTCGCCGCGCGAATTCGTCTGCCCCAGGCGCCTCTTAAGTGAGTAGTTCGGACGCACGGCGGCCCTGTGATTTTGCCAAGAGATCCCTGTCCCGTTGTCTACCACCGTGAGTGTTCGATCGTCGACGTTCACTTTGACCGTGATATGTGGGGAGATCGAGTTGTCAGTCTCGTAACGCGCGGCCAAGGCGTCGAGCGCATTTTGAACCATCTCGGCGAAGGCGTCGAGTTCATCGTCATAACTGCTGACGATGTTCTCAATCGTATTTACGATCTCGTATAAGCGGTCTTCAGGATCAGCCGTGTGCTGCGTGAGGAGTTCGAGCAAGTTTTGGGTGTCTGCACCGTCGGGCATGCAGGGAATGTACCGGATCCCACCGTTGCTACAGGGCCAACGGTCACTGCATGGCCATCAGGCAGTTCACCGGCCCGACAATCGGCTTGTTCTCACGCGATCTTCCGTGTCCGTTTGACGCGGGAGGCAAGACGATAGAAGGCGAGCCACCCAACCGGCGGGGCTTTGCCGAACCGCACGCGTCTGCGGGCTGCCTACCTGCTCAGGCCCCACGCGATCGAGGCGATGGCGTCATGGCTGTGGATGCTCTCGAAGTTTCGGACGCTTACCGCGTGGGCGATACCGCGCTCGCGGCAGGCCTGGGAGAGGTCACGAGCCATGTCCTCGACGAAAGCTGGGTGGTCGTGCGCCTCCATCGTGACGACGCGCTCATCGGGGCGCTTGATCAGCGGGAACACGGGGCTCGAGCCGATCGAGCGGATCATCGCGAAGGCAGTCGCTACATCGACCGGATACACATCCTCGTCGCGACCCATCGTCGTGAGTCGTACCCGGCTGCGCTGGTTGTGGGCGCCGTAGTCGCTGATGGCCTTGCTGCAGGGGCACAGGCTCGTCACGTCCGTGCCGACGGTGACTGCGAGTTCGGTCTGGTCAGCGCTGTGCGTTGCCGCGAACTCGACGTCGCAGACCTGCCACGCCTCCTTTGCCGAAGCTGGAGCTCGGACCAAGAACGCCATCGGCAGCGCCACCCCGACCTGGACCCTGTCGACGTCGAGTCGGTCCGCGGCCACCTTGAGGGCCTGCGGAAGCCTCTCTGGCTCCAGATCCTGCAGTTCGTCGTGGATGACCTCGACCATTCGGCTCATGTGCGTGCCCCGGCGGTCCCCCGGAAGAGTCACGGTGACGTCGAACGTTGCGATGCCAGAGTGCTCTGTGAAGCCGTCGTTGAAGCGGATTGGGTACTGCACGCCGGCGATCCCGACTCGGTCTAGTTCGATCCCGCGCTCGTCGACCTGGTCTTGAATGTCCGGCAGTGCCATGTGACTACTCCCCGCGGTAGATGCAGCCGGAGGTGCAGGTCTCGCGCACGCGCACCTCGGTGAGGTTCGGCAGGTCAGTGATCAGTCGATCCCAGATCCACTTGGCGAGCACCTCGCTCGTCGGGTTCTCGAGTCCAGGAACCTCGTTGAGGTAGTGGTGATCGAGCTGATCCTCGAGCGGCTTGAACGCTGCCTTGATGTCGCCGAAGTCCTGGACCCAGCCGGTGTCTTCTCCGATAGGGCCAGAGACATGGACTGCAGCGAGATACGAGTGGCCGTGCAGGCGAGCGCACTTGTGCCCTTCCGGGACGTTCGGCAGCCGGTGCGCGGCCTCGAAGGTGAACTCGCGGTAGATCTCAGAGCTGTAGGTCACGGAATTCCTAGGTGCTTGTGCGTTTGCAGGCTGAGCTGCCAAAGGGGGTGGTCCAGGCAGAACTTCACGGCCAGTTCGGTGTTGGCCACGACGTCAGGGCCGTCCATCGGCTGAACGCGGAAGCTCTCGAAGTCGAGGTGCTCGAAGGCTGTCGGGTCGACACCGCCTTGAGGGACCACGAACTTAAGCTCCTGACCCTTCTCGACGATGAGTTCGGAGCCGATCTTCGGGCTGACACACAGCCAGTCGATCCCGGGCGGCGGAGCGATTGTCCCGTTCGTCTCAACGGCAACATAGAACCCACGGGTGTGGAAGGCCTCGATCGCATCGACGTCCAACTGCAGGAGAGGTTCCCCACCGGTGCAAACGACCATCGGTCGCCCGCCGCCGGTAATCGGCCACTTCGACGCCACAGCCTCGGCAAGCGCCTCCGCGTCGGTGAACTTTCCGCCGCCCTCTCCATCTGTGCCGACGAAGTCGGTGTCACAGAACTTGCAGATCGCGCGATCGCGGTCAGCCTCCCGACCGGTCCACAGGTTGCAGGAGCTGAAGCGGCAGAACACTGCCGGGCGTCCAGCGTGCGTGCCTTCGCCCTGGAGCGTGTAGAAGATCTCCTTGACCTTGTAGGTCACGCCGGCGCGTCCTGGTACTCGAGGGGGTCGCTAAGGCCCGCTTCTGCGAAGCCCTTGAGACGAAGCAGGCAAGAGTCGCAGTGGCCGCAGGGACGACCCTGGTCGTCGGGGTCGTAGCACGAGGACGTCAGCGAGTAGTCCACCCCGAGGCGCGTTCCTACCTCGACAGTCTGCGCCTTCGTGAGGTCAATCAGCGGGGTGTGAATCTTGAGTTCGTTCCCCTCCACGCCGGCGCGGGTGGCGAGGTTCGCCATGCGCTCGTAGGCCTGAATGAACTCGGGCCGGCAGTCGGGGTATCCGGAGTAGTCCAGGGCGTTGACGCCGATGAAGATGTCAGTGGCACCCACGACCTCGGCGTAGGCCAGGGCGAATGAGAGGAACACCGTGTTGCGCGCCGGGACGTAGGTGATTGGGATCTCGTCGTCACCGATCTCGTCGGCCGAGTCGTGCTTCGGCACTTCGACGTCGGCGGTCAGCGCTGATCCACCAAACACGCGCAGGTCGATGTCGCACACGACGTGCCGCTCAACCCCTGCCGCCTCAGCAACACGCTGCGCGGCCGCGAGCTCGATCTCGTGGCGCTGGCCGTAACGGAAGCTCAGCGCGTACGGTTCGAAACCTTGGTCCTTCGCGATCGCGAGGACGGTTGTCGAGTCCAGGCCCCCGCTCAGCAGGACGATGGCCTTCCGCGTCATGTCCAACACCTTCTTCAATCGGTCCGATCAGGCCGGTCGCCCTCACACAGTCGAAACTACACGATAGAGTAGCTGGAACGAACGCGTAGTTTCGGAGCTTGTGAGGCCATGTCGCGACAGAAACTGACGATCATCGTCACCTGCACAGACAGGAAGTCAGCGACCCCCGCTGACGATCTGATGGTCCGTCATCTTCCCAAGGAAGAGGTGCCGATGCGTGCCCGGGTTTGGCGCCAGGCTCTCGCAAGGGCAACGGATCGACGTCCGCTCATGGAGCTCTACAGCGGCGAGACCTGGGCGCAGGTGCGCACCATGGCGCTCAGAGCCGCGACTCTCGGCTACGAACCAGACATGTTCGTAGCCTCGGCCGGGCTCGGCCTGCAGCGCGCATCCACGCTGGCCCCCGCCTACTCCGCAACTTTCAGCGCAGGGCACGCGGACTCGGTCGGTGCCTCTGCCTTGGAGGCTCAAGCGTGGTGGACCGAACTCCCCCACGCTGAGATCGCTCCCGGAGGGCGCGCGATCTGGGTCGTGTCGGAGGCCTACTCCCGCTCCATCAGCCGGCATCTGCTCGCCCTTACTGAGCCGCGTGACTTGCTGGTGTTCGGCGGATCAAGCGATGTCAGTGAGAGAGTGCGCGTTCCAGCCGATCGATCGTTGCGTCGTGCCCTCGGGGGCACCGTGACTAGCCTCAACGTCCGCTCTGCAGTCCAGTGGCTCAACTTGTCGGGCGGGGAAGATCCATTCGCAGATGCAGCGTGGCAGAGGTGGCACGCGTGGGCGCAGGAGAGGCGCCATCGCGAGGTCTTCGATCGCAAGCCCTTGTCAGACTCGGCGGTCCTTGACTTCATCAGCGAACTCCGTGTCCGTCAGCCCAGTGTCTCGAAGACGCACGCGCTCAAGGTTCTTCGCGAAGCCGGCATGGCATGTGAGCAGCGACGGTTCTCAACTCTCTTCCAGCAGGCGGTGGCGCGATGACAGATCCCAAGTGGCTGACACGGCGGGCACTGAAGGTTCTCCAAAGCGAGGACACGCCGCTCTACCTATTCACGTTGGCAGCGGAGGAGGTCGATCTGGTCGCCGACGTCGCACGCATCAGCCGCGACGAGGCAGGCAAGCTCATCGGGTACCAGCGTCCGGAGAAGCAGAAGCACGTCAAGCAGATCCAGGAGTACCTGGATTCGGAGGATCCCATCTTCCCGAACGGCCTCATCCTGGCCCTGCCGGCCGAGGTCAAGTTCAAGTCCAGTCGTGGCCCGACCACAACGGACGGCCTGGCGGTCGCCGGGACGATTGAAATTCCCCTGGCCCTCGACGGCGATGGCCCCCGCCCTGCCTGGATCGTCGATGGCCAGCAACGGAGTCTCGCCCTCTCGCGAACCAGGAACCGACGCCTCCCCGTGCCCGTCGCCGGCTTCGTCGCACCCACCCTGGAGCTTCAGCGCGAGCAGTTCTTGCGGGTCAACACCGTCCAGCCGCTGCCGACCGGGCTGGTCACCGAACTCCTCCCGGAGATCTCTCGCGTTCCATCCGCCCGGATGGCAACCCGACAACTGCCGTCGGCTCTCGTCGACATGCTCAACCACGACCCGGAATCGCCTTTCCACGGCATCATCCGCCGTGCGTCCACCCCGGCTGACGACAAAAAGGCAACCGTCGTCACCGACAACAGCCTCGTCGAAGCAATCCGCGAGTCTGTGGAGTCCCCTTCAGGAGTCCTGTTCCCGTATCGAAACATTGCGAGTGGGACTACCGACACCGAAGGCATCCGTCGTGTGCTCCTCGCGTACTGGGGCGCTGTTCATGACACCTTCCCCGAGGCGTGGGGAGCTAGCTCGACGGCGAGCCGATTGATGCATGGCGTCGGCATCCGAGCCATGGGACGACTGATGGATCGGGTGATGACGCACGTTCGCGACGACGACCCACGTGCGCGGGAACGCGCCGCAGCCGAGTTGGCGCTCATCGCACCGAGATGCCGCTGGACAGACGGCACGTGGGAAGACCTCGGGGTTGCATGGAACGACCTGCAGAACACGCCTAGGCACATCAGCGCACTGTCGAACTACCTCGTTCGGACCTACCTTGCTGAGCGGACGGGACGCAAGTGAAGTTCTACTTTCCCGACAGCCAGGACCTCGTCAGCCCCTCCTACGACTTCGTCCGGGATGAGTACCCGCCTCACCGCGTGCGTCAGCGCGACGACCGGTACGCCCATGAGGTCCTGTCCCAGGCGCCCTACCACGGGATCCTCGTCAGCAAGTCGATCGTCGACGGATCGATCAAGGGTGCCGGCAAGTACTCGAGCGCGCAGCGGGCGCGGCTCTACCGGATGGGCGTCCATCGGTTCTTCCGTCTGCCCCCGGGTGTCGAGACACTGGGCGACAACGGCGCGTTCAACTACATCGATGAGCCTGTCCCGCCCGTGACAGTCGGCGAGACCCTCGACTTCTACGAGGAGTGTCGGTTCGATGCGGGCGTGAGCACAGACCATGTCATCTTTGGTTACGAGCCCGGTGCCACGCCAAAGACGGCAGATCCGGAGTGGGTCGAGCGTCGGAAGCTCACGCTCCGGTTGGCTGAAGAGTTCATTTCTCTGACGAATGATCGGCACAGCCGCGTCGAGCCGGTAGGCGCCGCACAGGGCTGGAGCCCCGCGAGCTACGCGGACAGCGTCCGCGCTCTCCAGCGCATGGGATACAAGCGCATCGCGCTGGGCGGCATGGTGCCTCTGAAAACTGACCAGATCCTGGCCTGCCTGGCCCAGATCTCCACCGTCCTCGTGCCAGGAACCGAACTGCACCTGCTGGGGATCACCCGGATCGACGCCATGGACCAGTTCGCCGAGTTGGGCGTCACGAGTTTCGACAGCACCTCGGCCTTCCGGCAGGCCTTCATGGATGACCGGAAGAACTACCACACCAGCGACCGCGCCTACGTCGCGATTCGTGTACCTCAGGTCGACGGCAACCCGACACTGAAGCGAGCGATCCTGTCGGGCACCGTCAGCCAGAAGGACGCGCTCACCGCCGAGCGCGAGGCGCTCCGCGCCCTTCGTGCCTTCGACGGGAGCGCCGCCAGTCGTCGGGCGTGCCTTGACGCCCTCGGCGAGTACGAAGTCGTGTGCCAGAGCAAGAAGTCGTACCTCAAGGTGTACGACGAGACTCTGGAAGCAGCCCCCTGGCGTCGGTGCCCCTGCACGATCTGCCGCGAGCACGGGGTCGAGATCGCCATCTTCCGTGGGACCGAGCGCAACAAGCGGCGCGGATTTCACAACCTTTCAGTGCTACAGGAGCGCATGTCGAGACTTATCCACCGTTCCCCCGGGACGGCTTCACGAAGGCCAGCAGTCAGGACCTAGGCTTTCGCCCATGGCCGACCGTTACGACATCCGACTCCCCGCCCTCAAGATCCGTCAGGGCGAGCAGGCCATCTTCGCTTTCGGGGTCGACGGCAAGCGCATCCACGAGTTCACGACGGTGAGCCGCGTCCACCGCGACGACACCGAACTTCAGGGTTATCAGCGTCCGGAGGTCCTCAGCCACATTCGCGCCATCCGGCGGTACCTCGAGTCAGACGGAGCGATGCTGCCCAACGCCGTCGTACTCGCATTCGACGACAGGGTCACGTTCGAGCCGTCGGCGACCCGAAGCGACCTTGACTACGTCATCCCGGGCGAGCTCGTGATCCCCGTTGACGAGTCGCTCCCCGATGACCAGAAGCCCGCGTGGCTGGTCGATGGGCAGCAGCGCAGCGCGGCAATCCGTGACGCGGACCTGGCGGAGTTCGCAGTGGCTGCCGTTGGGTTCATCGCACATGGAGAAGCTGAACAGCGCTCACAGTTCATCCTCGTCAACAACACAAAGCCACTGCCCAAGGGGCTCATCCACGAACTGTTGCCCGACACCGAGGGACACCTCCCGACCGCATACGCCAAGAAGCAGCTGCCTGCGCGTGTCCTCGCAGCCCTGAACTTCGGTAGCCGAGCTGATGGCCAGCCGTTTGCGACTCGTATCGCCACGCCGACGATGGCGAATGGCTACATCAAGGACAACAGTGTCCTGAAGATGATCGAGAACAGCCTGTACGACGGCGCCCTGTATCAGTACCGCGACCCGATCGACGGCACTGGTGACGTCGACCAGATGCTCCTACACCTCAACTACTTCTGGACCGTGGTAGCGGTGACGTTCCCGGAGGCTTGGGATCTGCCTCCCACGAAGTCGCGGCTCACGCATGGCGCCGGCATCCAGGCCATCGGTTACGTCATGGATCAGTTGACCGATGGGGTGCCTGCCGCCGAACTTCCCGGGCTCAATCTGGAGAAGAAGATCGAATCTCTTCGGGTACACTGCGCCTGGACGTCAGGGACGTGGAACTTCGGCCCCGAGCAAGCACGGCGCTGGAACGGGATCCAGAACACGCCGAACGACGTGAGGCTCCTGACAAGCCACCTGCTCCGCGCACTGCGCTAACGTTCCAGAACTTCCTCGAGGGCGCGAAGAAAGCCGCTGACGCCCCGTTGGCGGGGAAGCACCTGACGGTCCTTGGGCCGCACGGCGTCGATTGCCCCCGTCGCCTGATGGGCAGCGTGCCAGGTGTCGACCACCAGTTCGTCCGCTCGCTCGGCGAGCGACCGTAGCGCTTGGGTCGCGACCGTGTCGCTGTTTCCGCGTACCTCCCTCGGCTGGCAAAGCCTCCTGAGACGGCTCTCCAGCGAAGCAGCGGCTCTGGGCAGCAGGGAATAAACACCAATGAGCTTCCCGTCGAGGGACGCCCACACATCGCGCTCCTCGCTTGGAGGCTCGACGTCGAGTGCGGGCAGGCCCAGATCCGCAGCTAGCCCCTCAACCTCAATCCGCTCGCGGAAACTCAAACGTCCAACGTGCTGCCGAGCGCTGTTGATAATCGTGGCTGCCGACGCCGTACGCTTCGCGTCATCTGGACACGGCGAGTCCGCGAGAACCTCCAACACGCTGACGCACCAGTTAATCGCGTTGGGGGAAGCGATCCGCACCCAGATTTCGCTCGTCAGGTTCAGGATGTCGCCGTACTCCGAAGCCGTTGGTCCCACGTCAAGCCAAGCGGCGAACAGGTCCAGGTACGCCAGACGCACCATCTCACTGAAGTTCTCCTGAGCCGACAACAGAACAAGCACGGCCTGACAGAAGTCGTTCGTGGACCCCGCTGCCAGGGAGTCGGCGGTCTCTCTACAGAGGACGTCGATTGATGCCCGAAGTTGGTCAGCGTTTACTCCGCCCGACGCTTCGAGCAGTGCGTCGCAGAGTTCGTCAACCTTTCCCGCCTCGAGGCTCGCAACGGGAGCCCATGAATCGGCACTGTTGCGAGCAACGGCACCACCGTCCGCCCAGCGCGTGTCGGAAGCAAGCCGTGACGCCCACTCGACCCAGCCTGGACAGGCGTCGTCCACCAACTGCTGGAGTTCTGCGAAGTCCCTGCGCCCGTGTCGGCTGAGCGCGAGATGGCCGCGGTCGACGAGTTCGCGGACCAGCACGAGCACGGTTGGCGCCGACGTGGACGCTCCAGAGTCCAGGACCGCCTGCAGAGCCAACTCAGCAAGCTCAGCCGATGACTGCTCGACGAAGTGCGCTATCACGTCATCATGGCGACCATCGCGAAATGCGAGGGCGACCGGGTCCACGGCTTCTGAAGCCGGCGGCTCATCAGGGCCGGCGACTGTTTCGCCGTCCTCGACCTCCGGTGCGGCGGCCAGGCCCTCCAGACGGTGCCGTTCCTCCGCGTCAACGGCGCTATCCAGTACTTCCTGCAGCCACTCGGTGTTCCGGTCTGCGTCCGCAGCCAGCAAACACACTGCGCGGCCCTCAGGAGTCGACGGCAGGCGGACCGACCGAAGCAACGGACCGAACGCATCCATTACGCCGCGCGTCGCGAAGGCCGCCTTCGCGCTCTGGTACTCAGGTCCGGCAAGCTCCGCCCACCAGATCATCCGAATCAGCGTCTCCGAGATGACTCGCGGCCTGCGAGCCTGAAGGAGAGCGCCAATATGCGGCATTGCCCGCATCTCGGCCCAACGACCGAAGGCAGCCAAGTACTCGATGCGAAGATATCGAAGGTTTTCAGCGCTGACGCGTCCGTCAAGCGCAACCCGATCGATGAGTAGGCGGGCCGTAGCGTCGTCTCGCCCGAGTAGTGCCAGCCGAAAGTCGCGGAGCAGGTCGGCGCTTGAGGGCTTGAACTGCAACGCGACGGACTCCCTACCAACAACGGAGGCAACCAAGTCCTCGAGCCGACTCAGGAGTCGCTCGGCTGCCGCCGGTCCTTGGCCAGTCCGACGGATGTAGGAGGCGCGTGTCAGACCGGTTGCCCGCCAACTGGCCGGCAACTCGGCCTGCAGTCGATCTTCAGGAACAGTCTCCAGCGAGGCGACGGCTGGACCGAGAAACGCGAACACTACTTCTCGGCCTCGTCGCTGGCCTTCGCTGCTGTCACTGAAGAGGTGGAAGCCCGACGCCCAAGGAACCACGATCCAGTCGTTCGATGCGGGCCGGAATGCCTTGACCTGGGCATCAACCAGACCCTCAACTCGATCAGTGAAGGCGCCGAAGCGACCAAGATCGCCCACCAGTTCGCCAATGGCCTCGTCGACTCTCACAACACTCCCCCGAACCGATCGAAGGCATCCATGCGGGCCTGTGCGACGTACGCGGAATCGGTCCGGAGGTCGATGAACTCTTCTCGCACCTGGATGCCGTTGAAGGTGATGTTCATGCTGCCGGCAAGGGCAAAGTCGTCGCCCGTGAGCGCCTTGGTGTGGAGTTGATTGGACGTGTCGACTGCGATGGCGACCCTGTCGCTGACCCTGATGTCGTCAGACAGGAGGCGAAGCCGCTCGAGAAAGCGAGTGTTGTGGGGGTCTGTCGTCGTCCCGATGACGACGTGTGCACCGGCGCCAGCTAGTGCCACGAGAATCTCGGCCAACCGAACCTTCCGCTTGCCATAACGAGCCAGCTCATCGAAGTTCCCGGCCGAGTTGTCAAGAAGTTCGACATCCGACACCCACGGCGAGACCAGCCAAAGACACTTGCTTGGGCAAGCAAGTTCGGCGCTGAACAGGCCAGCCAACAGATCCGCCGCTTCGGTCGCGCTCGCGCCTTGCGACTTGCGGATGACGCGATTCACCACGACTCCCGAAGCATGAGTCGGGCCTCGACTGCGGGGCCACGATCGTGAACGCCCAGCACCTCGGGATAGCACCACAGGGGTCCCACCTCCACGGGGACCGTATGCAGGTCGATCAATGCCGTTCGAAGGACTCGCTTTTGGGCTGCAGGCACGCGGATAAGTAGTTCGCCGTGAGCACGCAGTCGCGCATGGGCATTGACTCTGATCTCAGAGTTCCAATCCGCCACGTCAAGGGTCTCGACCGGCGAATGCCAGTGCCCCCGCAGCAGCTCAATCGAGCCCTCCAGGTGATCCGAATACGGATTGAACGCGCGACGTGAACGCGCTGCCCTCCCCCATGGCCACAAGACGTTGGCTACGGCCCGCGCGCGGCGGGATTCGTCCGGTGTCTCAAGGTGCAGGAACGAGTCGACCTCGGTACGCCGACACAGCAACGCTGCCAGAGTCCGAGGCTCAACCGCGCGCCCGCTGCGATCCTCTGCAGCGTCGCGCGCGCGCATCCACTCGCGCAGTTCCAACAGGAAGTCGGCGTCCGCCCCCGGCCCCGCAAGTCGAGTGGAGAGGGCGACTCGCGCCGGATGCTCAAGCACGAGGCCGGCATCGGTAATCGCGGCATCCAGAGTGGTTGTGGCGTGGCGAACGGCCTCGTGGCCTTCCGCCCATGCCCCTGTCAGGCCAGCGACGGCCGCACCAACGTTCGGAGCGTCGGAGTCGATGACGGACCGAAGTTGCTCGTCAAGAAGTTCAATGTCAGTCACCCGAAGCGCGTCCGCAATGGCCATCGGCAACCGTTCCGGCTCCTCGATCAATCCGAGCGTTAACGCCTCAATCTGCCCCGACCCACCGGGCGATTGCTCCGAAATGTAGAAGCCGCCGTCCTCCTCCGGGTCCAGATCAACCAGAAGGTCGTCGGCATCGACTCCCGCGCTTGATCCGACGAGCGCATCGAGCAGAACGTGAGCGGCAGCGAGGGTGAAGCGGCGCTGACTCCAGGCCATCCATTCCTCTGAACGCTCTGGCGACCTGGAGGCACGCAGATGGTCACGAAGCACTTCGGTGATCGCCAGGTCGTCGAGCCACGTTGACAAGGTGCCTGGATTCAGAGGGTCGAGAACGCCGATTGTCGTCGCCGCTTCCCGCAACTCGGCAGCAAACAGTCGACTGTCCGGCTCCCCGGACAGCCAGTCCCAACCTGCAGCCACAACCTCCGTTGCGTCGGCGAGACTGGTGCGGTCGAACTCTGTCATCCCTTCGGGAAAGCCTCCGTCCGACACGATCAACTCGCGCATCCATTCTGTTCGCTCGACAGACGTGGGCGGCCCGTCCATGCGTGGAAGTCGGACCTGGCACCGCAGCGCATCGGCGTGAATCTCGACTCCGACCGCTGTCCCTTGCGATGGATCCGACCCGGCCGCGCCGAACCGAATGCGCCGCGGAGAGGCCTGCCCGTTCATCCAGAGGACCCCGCGCCCGGATTCTGCGAAACGAACCACACGAACGCCGCCGCCCTGACTGTGCAGGTGGGCCGTCGCCTCAGCGAAGAAACTTCCCACAGCACCCGTGAGCGGCAAGTGGGTGCCGGCTCCCAGCGGAGTCGCATGGAAGACCCAGTCTGCGCGCATCGACGAGGCATCACTGATCGCAGGGTCGACCGGGTCCAGCGAAACGCGACTCGGCGCGAAGACCCGAGTGGTACGCCCGTTGACGACGACGTCATCAAGAGGAATGCCACCGAAGGTCTCTACATCGACAAGGTGCGAACCATCAGTGGCCAAGGTCGACGGCAGCGCTACCCAGTGCCGCTTGTTCGTCGCCCAGACGCCGAAGTGGCGCGACACGTTGCCCGGCAGGAACTCACGAATAGCCCTCAACGCCGGAAGGTGCTCGACGACGATCTCTCCCCTCGCCCAAGGCACTTGGAACTCCACGTCGGGCACGAGCAGGTCGTCGAACAAGTTCCCTGGCACAAAGTCACGGAGCGGCGTGCGCGTACGAACCCCGGCATCGTCGGAAGCAGGACGCTCGCTCGCCCATTGATCCCGGAGGCGGCGCCGGAGTGTCGGCACAGCGGCTGCAAGAAGCGGCCGAGGTGACTCCCAGAGAATCTTGTCCAGAGTCACGTCTGCAACGGGACCATTGCCGAGCGACAAGCTTCGTCGCAAGTGGCGGATCAGAGCGCCTCGCTCCGGACCATCCCGCAGCAGAGCGTCGAGAAGGCTAGCCAAGCGAGCTTGACGTTCCTCTGTTCTCGAGCGCCACCTTGGGTCCCTCGCCAGCATGTCCGCGGGCCCAGCGCTGTCACCCCACGTCGAGTCGCGCCGATAGTTCAGGCGCTCAGCCAACCAGTCCAGGAGGCTATAGACGGCTTGGATCCGCTGAACGTAGAGGTTCTCGAGCGGTAGGGACCGCGGAGGTACAACAGGGCTGAAGAGCGCGTCGTACGCATCCCATGCCTCCCGATCACGACCCCAGTCGCTGAGGACGACCACCGTCCACGGCCGCGTTGCGGCGTTTCGGCCTGCGCGTCCCTTTCGTTGGAGGAACTGCGCAACATCGTGGGGGGCCTTGTGCTGCAGAACGGCGCCCACACGATCGTCGTCGAAACCAACCTCGAGGCTGGCCGTTGCAACCACGATCTCCGCGTCCGCTGCAACACCACTGTCTTGAGAGCTCGTGCGGCCAACGTGCTTCTGTACGTCGCCGTCGAGCTCGTGACCGAGCAGCTCCGGTAGCCACCAATACTGGCCGTCATCGTCACGCAACGCCAAGTCTTCCCGCCGGCCAACCGGTAGCGCACTCTGCGCCGACGAGCGGAGGTGCGCGAGTGTCAACGGGCTCGTGTTCTGACTTGCCCTTCCCGGCCACGCCCATCCCTCGGCGTCGAGCAGGTCCCAGTAAAGGCGATTGGTCGTATCGAGCTTGTCCGTGAAGGCGAACAAGCGGCTACCGAATATCCCGTTGGAGTCGACCGGCGGGTTGAACGGATTGCCCACCATGGGGTCCAACGTCCGCGACAGGAGCATCGCGGTTTGAATGGTGGTCGATAAGGTTCCCGTGCTGCCATGTGGGTTGTGCCGGAGAGCCACCAAGTACTCGGCGCCAGACTCCTCCAGTTCCGAGGCCTCCGGTTCGACCACGGTGACCCGCCCTGCATCCAGATCGACGAGTCGACCGAAGAATCCCTCGGCGTCCGCGAGGGTTGCCGAAAGCCCAGCCCACAACGGGTCATAACCGAGCGCCTTGCGCAGACGTCGGAAGAGGTATGCGTTCTGAGCCCCCGTTGTCCCTTCGTACGTATGGACCTCATCCAGTAGTACGGCGCGGAGACCGTTCTGGGTGACGCCGAAAGCGCTGAGATTTCCTGGGGAAGAAAGTTGACGGTTCAGCGATTCCGTCGTGCTGAGCATCACTCGAGGCGGATTGGCGCGAACTGAGTCACGGGTAAGTCGCAGGAGGGAGCCTGGGACCTCCGTCCCGCAGTTCGCACAACGCAGCAACTCGACATCTGCGCGAATCTCGTTGTTGGGCCAGATGAGGACGCCGTTCTCGCAGTCCTCATCTGGGCATTGGAGGAACGGACATACGAACCCGTCGGACACTCTGCGCCATGAGTCCGCCTGCCCCTCGCGCACGAACCTTGCCGACGACGGAGTCGAGCCGAACCAGGTACCGAGGGTGATTGGAGTCGCAACTCCGCCCGTTCCCTGTAGACGCAGTGCGAATGCGACCAGCGCTCGCAACTGGTCCTTAAGTAGTTCATTGCGGGGGTACAGGGCGAGCGCAAGGACGCCCTGGGCCCGACTGTGATTGTCACAGATCCACGCGAGCATCGGCATGTAGAAGGCCAGGGTCTTGCCACTACCCGTACCGGCGGTGACTACGACGCCTGCGGCGTCAGTTGTCGCGAGCCCCGCAAGCACATGACGGGTCGACCGCTCTTGGAAGGCGGATAGATGAGTCGGGGCCAGGGTCTCGAGCGCCGCATTGCCTGCTTTGCCGAGCGAACCTCCGACCGCCGCCGCGAACTGCTCGGCCGCAATATCTCGTCGGGGGCGACGCCGAGGTCGCTGGATGAAGCGATAGTCGAGGACAAGCGGTCGTCCCGACAGGACCGCCTCGGTCCGAAAGGCCTGCCGCAGTGTCGCAAGAAGACGAATCGTTTCGGCGCTCCGCGATCGATACTGACCTGACGGGGTCTCGACGATGAGCGCGAGGTCGATCATCTCGTCAAGAAGTTGTTCACCCTCGCCGTGGGCGTTGAGCAGTTCGATGAGTTCGTCTCGGCGCCACTCGGCGCCCACCGCTCCCCATGCGAGGAGTGCGCCCTCACGGAGTTCGACGGTTGTGAGGGCCATCTGAAGTTGATCAGTCATGAGCACCCACCGGCGGTCCAGCGACAATCCTGAACCTTCCGAGCGCGCCGTGCGAACTCAACCAGTCGAGGACATCCGAGCTCAGGTTCTCGATCGATGCGCCTCCACGGGCGACAGCGGACAGGAAGAGCCGGACACTTTCCGGTTGAAGAGAGTCCTCCAACTGCTGGAGCGTCGTGCGAGCAGCGGTCAGTAGCGCAACGGACGCCGCCGACGGCAGCGAACCCTGAGTCCGAGCAAGGTCACCCAATGCGTTACGCAGGCTCTCCGAGAGGCCGGAAATGCCTTCGACCTCGGACAACGTCTCAGACAGGCTCAGGAGGTCGGAGACATCCCCGAGTTGCTCCGAGGCGTACGCACTCCACCGCGCCTTAACCGCTGCATCAACGTCGCTTCCGAACCGCTCGAGACCCTTCATGGCACGAGCAAGCGGACGCTCGCCCAAGGTTGCCCCGGCCTCGGCGAGGTCCTGAACAAGATCAGAGTTCGGGGATCGTCCCTCCCAACCCAGAGGTCGGACAACGGCAATAGCCTCAGCTAACCGACGAAACTCCGCCGTCAACTGCGCCAGGTCGGCCCTCGCGTCGTCCAGGAGCGCGAACTGTCGCTGGGCTTCATCCGCGTCCTTTGCAAGCGCGACGGCTTCCCCAGCAGCATCGATCCAGGCGACCCGGGCCCCATGCGACGTAGTCACTTGCCCTCCCGACCGAACGACTTGGCAAGGTCCGCAACCTCACCCAGTTGCTTCGTGACCTCAGCGCGCAAGGTCGCCACGTCGCCCGCGTGGCCACCGCCGCGCTCGGACTCGCGCTTGGTCTCGTCCATGGCTCGCCTTACGAATCGGAGTGCCTGTCCGACAATTTCGAGCTCACGTATCGTGCGCTGGTTTCTCAGCACCTCGCCAAGGTCGTCTCCGACCATACCCAGGGACTCCAGATCGGGCGCAGCCGCGAGGGCGTCCACGGCGGAGCGAAAGTCCGCCCAACTACTTGCCTCTGCTGGCCGGAAGAAGCCGGCGTCCCTGGCCACGACGCCAACCTCTACGGCAGCCCTCGCGACCTCGGAGGGCGTGTGACCCTCGAGGAGGCTGTCGACGACGGCTTTCGCCGCCCGGGCCGAAGCAGCCGTGCCTGCGGAAGCTGCACGCATCGCGGACAGCAACTTCTGGGCGCTCTGGGCAAGAACAGGATCAGCCTTCGAGGACACGATTTCGCTCAGCTCGGCCTCCGGATCCGCGAGGAACGATGCGATCGCCGAATCAAGTTCACGCGGGTCGACCAACTGCGGCTGACCGCTCTCCCCCTGTCGAACGGCTGCGAACTCCCCGACGTATTCGGCGACGCGCAAGGTCGAAAGGATCTCCGCAGCGGCCTGGTCCGCAGAATGCCACGCTTCACTTGGTCGCGGCCGCTGTCCGCCGACAGCGTTGACCACCGAGGACGACGTCACCAACGCCGCATCAGTGCCACCCGCCGCGGCCAGCGCCACCGCACGCAGGCCCACAGCTTGGCGCGCGAGCCGAACGCCTCCCGTGCTTTCGATGAAGCGGGTCTTCACGTCTCGCGCCCACTGGTCGAGTCGGCACTCGAGTTCGACCATCAGTTGTCCAGGATCGAACCCTTCGGGCCAAAGCCACTTGGCCTGCTGAGGATCGAAATGGCCGTGATCCCGGAACCAACGGGCAGCCGCCATCACACGCATGTCGGCGTCGTTGCGACCGAGTTCGATACGGACAGCGTCTGATGCGGCGGCCACACGGCCACGTGCTCCCTCGATTGCGAACGACGTGACGCCGAACAGTCGATCCAGCATCTCCTTGCCCCGGCCACGGTGGACATAGATGAGCGACTCGTCCAACCGAAGGCGATCGACCGTGAGTTCGCGCAGTGTGCTTCTGTAGAGGTTGACGTCGTCCTCGGGCAGGTCGTCTCCGACCTGCCACTGGAACAGCGGAAGCAGCGGGTTCGGGAGTTCCTCCTCCGTAGGTGGCGGAGGTGGGGGCGGAGGCGGAACGTCGACGGCCGGCCCCGAGGTTCCAAGCTTGAAAGCCTCCGCGATGCCCTTGGCCACCGGCGCCTCGTCACCCCAGATGACCAAAGCGCGGTAGGTGCGCTCCGGGTCGGCGGAGGGGTTTCCCTCGAGAAGCGCCTGCTTCGCCTTGCGAACCTGGAAGTCGAACTGCTGGCGTGTGCGTTCGTGGGGATAGTCGCCAGCGCCGATGTGCTGATCCGCCTCCATGAGATTGGTTGAAATGCACTCGTCGAGGACGTCTCGCGGCGTCGGCGCTTCCCCTAGCCGAGCGACAGCTCGACGCAGCGCTGAGGAGTTGTAGGGATACAGTCCGACGCTGCCAAGATCCTCGATCTCAACCGTTCCGAAGGCAGCATGACAGGTATCCCGCACACGACAAGGTTGTCCCTCTTCTCGGGTGTCGCAAGCGTTGGACATCCAGGTCGAGCCGACTCGATCCCGGGCAGTGGCCCGGAGTTTCTGTGTCTCGTCTCTGCCGACGCGTACCAGGTTCAGGTAGCGGCCGACAAAGCTGGCCGGGTCGCTGAGCGCCGAGCCCCCGACCCGGAACTCGTGCTCGACACGAGTTCGCACTGTCCGCTCCATGCGAGCGTAGGCGCCGTCGGTCACGGCAAAGACCACACGTAGGGGCGCCAAGTCGTCGCCGGGCTGTGTCACAAACTGGTCATAGAGTTCGCCGTCGACGAGGCCGAACTGGGCAAGATCTTCGAAGACGAGGATGAGGTCCTGCCCGGCGGACCGCAGGGCCTTGCGTGACTCGCGAAACAGCGAGTCCAGCGTTTCACCGCCAGCGGTTCGAAGGCCCATCGTCGTAGGAAGGGCGTTCCTCAACGCCTCGTCCAGCAACTCGAGGGCGTCGTCCGGCTCTCGCGAGATGATCTGCCACAAGTCGGAGAGTTCTCGTCGGCCGGTCAGAGCGGATCGGATTCCCCTCGCCTTAAGCGGAAGATCATCGCGCGTGAAAATCTGGTCGCTGTCGTCCCGCCGGGAGGTCTCGTCAAAGTAGGACCGGACCAGTTGGGCTAGACGTCCATCCGGACGGAGAAGTGCTTCCTTGAAGGCCGGAATCTCGAGAAGGTCAGCCAGTCCATCGGTCCGGCCGCCCGTCTCGTTGTCCTTCAGGCCCAGCATGCTGTTGCGGTCCTCACGAGCCTCGGCCTCGGCTTGCGTTTCCCCGTCAAAGGGAGGGCGGTCCTCGAGTCTCCAATTGAGGGCGATCTTCATCTCGCCGACGAGCCGCTCCTGAAGCTCTCCAGGGCGGACGTTTGAAATCGCGGCGTCCACCCGACTCATCAGTTCGTCACCCTGGACACCAGGCAGTCCTTCGATGATTCGCCGCAGCAGTTCACGAAGGGTCTGAACCGCCCGTGGCACGTACAGAACGCGGAATCGCGGATCGTCGTCAGGCAGATGTGAGTGCACCCAACGGACCACATGGCTCTTGCCGCTGCCCGAGCCGCCAGTGACGGCAACGAGCGTGTTGCGTTCCAGGTCCCCGACGCGGCTCATGAGCGCATCCAAGACCTGGGCCTCGCCCGCGAGCGCAGATCCGATCTCGGCCCCCTTCGGGTGCTCGAGTTCAACCGGAGTGTGGGCGGCGAGGAAGACCGCGTCGGCATCGCTCGCGAGCGCGCCGATATCGGAGAAGACAGTGCGTGCGACGCCTTCGGCGGACCAGCAACGGAATCCTTCAAACGACGCGTCAGACATCTGCACCCCTCAGAACTGTGATGCGGCCAATCTGCCTCGCGGACGACGCCAGTCCGACCGACACGACGTCAGAGGCGTCGTCAGAAGCCTCGAGCCTGAGTGCGCCCAGGCTCTCCAACTTGCGAAGACCCAACATCAGTCCGGGCGGCAACTCTGACCAAACAGGCCCGCCTGTCGGCAATGCGGCCAGGAGCGCTGGCGAACCAAGGATCGGCAAGCGGTCCCGAAGGTGACTCAGCCACTCCTTTGCGCTGCCGGACGCCGGCATCGACGCCAACTGGTCTGCGATCGCAGTCGTGGCATCAGGAATAAGCACCTTCGCGCTACCAGTATCAGTACGCCTCGCGAGTCCGAGCGCGACGGCCCACCTCTGAAACGGCCGCCACTGCTCGCTACGGTCGACGGCGCCAAGCGTGCCCGCCCTGACGAGTGGCTCAGTCGGCGCGTTCCACGTCGTTGGGATCGGCTTGAGCGGATCCTGTTGAAGGAACCACGTAAGGGCGACAACAAGGTCGGGACTCTTCCGACCCAACTCAACTTCCTCCACTCCGTGCGCAGCGATGCGCCGAAGGAGTTCCCCGCGGAACGTCGACCATGGATCACCATCGCCAGCGACCACGCCACACAGGTCGGCAATCAGTCGCCACCTCCCGGAGGCTTGGTCACGCTCGAGGATCCGCACTCCCTGTCCGACGGCCAGCGAAGCAGCCAGCACCGGGCCCGAGTCGTCAGATCCAGCCCCTTGCGGCTTCAGCATCTGGAGGGATTCCCTCAGCGACTCCTCTGTGCGTCCCTCAGGAAAGTCACTTAGGTATCGGGCGATGACGAAGAGGCCCAGTGCGCTCGCCGTCGCATGTCCGCGGAAGAAGTCCATCTCAACTCCTGGGCAGTAGTTCGAGCGCCGTCGCAGCGGGTAGGGCAGGAATGTCCTTCCCTACCGAACGGCCGCCGATCTTCTGCGCCTCGGGCATGAGCAGTATGTCAATTAGAGGCCTGCCGCGCTGGTCCTTACGCTCGGCTTCCCGTCGAGCGAGCCATCGACGCGATACGTGTTGCCCAGGCGCGAAGTATGAGAAGCTCGAGGTTGGGGACAGGTCTACCGGCGACAGCGGCGATGCGTCGGTAAACACCCCGGCGGATGACCGCCTCCCGACGGACGACAGTCCGCCAACATGCCCAACGCCAAGCTGCATCAGGCCTGAGGCCAATCTCGCAACGACGTCGTCGTCCTCGTTCTCATAGGTGAGTACCGCGCATCCGTTCTGTCCGCGGCAGGAAGCGGCGAACCTCTCCAGTTCACTAAGGTCGGGCGTTTCCACGGCCCAGGCCTGCACGGGCGCGGGAGCAGGGTCATCGAACACCGGGAGACCTAGCTGACGGCACGCCGGGCATCGTCCGCAGTCGCCAACAGGTTGCATGAACTCCAACCGACTCCCCCATTGGCGTGCAAGTTCCTCGCCGGGTGCATAGGCCTCCGAGATCCCACGGCATGCACCCAACTTCAGACGCGACACGTCTCGGATTCGAGCTAAAGAATCGGCCGAGTGAGACATCTCGTCCAGTTGCCACGGACGCCAAACGTCGTCCCAGAACGCTGGCGTACCGAGCCGCGCGGCCGTGCGACTTACAGCCGTCCAATCCGATATCTCGACGTCTTCCTTGTTGACCAGTTCGCGGATGTCTTCGACATCAAACTGCTCACGTTTCAGTTCGCCCAACTCGATTAGCCCCTGAACAACCTGAGCGTTCCAGCGGCGGTTGAAATCGCCCCTGCCCACGGCGCCCCGGGCACCCTCGAGGTCAAGGAACGTACGCCCGTTGAGATCCTTTCGATGATTCCAGAGGTCCTCCCAACGCTTCCTTGCGGTCTCAGGAGACAGAACCTTGACGCCGAGGCTGTCTGCCTCGGCGTCATCGCCAGGAGCTGCCAACAGGTACGCCGCACACGCGAATCCATCGCGGCCGCCTCGACCCAACTCCTGGTACCAACGATCGACCGTCTCCGGCAGGCAAGCATGCACGACTGCGCGAATGTGCGGGTAGTCGATGCCAAGGCCGAAAGCTGACGTCGCGACAACAAGGTCGATGCCACCTGCCGCACCGGGGTTGGCACGAATGCCCTGCAGAACCTGGGCCCGCCCCGCTGCCGAACTTCGCCCGGTCACGACGGCCACTCGCCCGTATCCCTCGTCACGGAGTCGATTCGCCCATTGCTCGGCTGCGTCGGGCTTGGTCACATAGAGGACCGCTGGGCGTGCGCAATGGGCGAGGGTGTCGAGTACCCGGCCGACACGCTCCTCAGGACTCGCCGCATGCGAAATCCAGATGTCAGGCTCGCCGCGCAACGCATTCGCCACGACGGGACTACACGCCTCGGCGCCGCCGAAGAGATTGATGAGGTCGGTCATCTCGGCGTTTCCGAGAGTCGCGCTCAGAAGCAGGGTCACGACTCTCTGGTGGCCTCCCCGCTCGGCGAGATTCATGAGGTCGCGTCGAAGGTCGGCGAGCGTTCTGAACTCCGGCCGGAAGAACCGTCCCCATTGGGTGACAAGGTGGGCTTCGTCAATAACAAACCCTTGCAGGCGTCCGATCGCGGCGGCGTCCTGGAGGGTCTGTCGAAGGGCGCGGGTCATCGACTCGGGGGAGGTCACCAGAAGAGGCTGCTGCCCGTTCGCGATCCTGGTCTTGATGGCCTGCCGAGTCATCTCGTCCGTGCTCGCGGTCCACGCGAAGTGCAGCGACTCGGGCTTCACACGTCTGTTGCGGCGCGCAAAGTGATCACGAAACCGACGTTCGAAGTCGTAGGCAAGCGCAACCGTCGGAACAACGATGACGGTGAGACCTGTCTTGGCCCTGTCCGACAAACACAGCGCGATCTCCGTCTTGCCTGACCCCGTCGGCAGCATCGCGATCACCGTCGACCCCTGCGGCGCGGACACTACTGCTCGGCACGCCGCGCGCTGCCCTGGGGTGCGGTAACTGTCAAAGTCGGTGCTCGTCTTGAAGAACGGATCGGCCTGCAGCGGCTCGGTGTGGAAGCGATCGCCCTCTGCGGTGCCGGCCAGGGCTGCTGCGTCCGGCGTGCCAGCGTCTGGCTCGAGCCAGTCAGGTGCCCAAGGAGTCGCTGCCCACATGCCATCCGGGCGACGACGAATCCCAACGAGTGCCGCGGTTGTCGTCAGTCTGCCGGCGAACTCGTCGCACAATTCGATCGGCACCTCGCGTGAGTCCCGCAATGACCACCGGCGCAGGAGTTGACGCAAGAGCACGGCGCAATCGAGATCCGTCGCACCTGGGTCCCCGAGGCAGTTGACGATCCGCGAATGAAGATCGTCACTGACCGCGGGCACCACCTCGCCGGTCCGCAGGTATTCGATCAACCTCTGTTCTTCGCCCATCAGAAGTTGTCCTCAGGCCAGAGGACGCACGCCCCACTGGCGACCATGCGAATTGACGGGTTCTCGATGCCCCTAGAAAGGGCCTCGGCTGCAGCACGCTCAATGCTGAGTTCTTCATGAGCAGCCGTGCGCTCATGCCCGCTCGGAAGCCGCAACGCTCGCGCCTCAAGAATGGCCAAGCGGCGTGCGGTCTCCTGCTCAGCAGATTCGAGAGCATCTCGCACGGCCGTCGCGAGGCGCTCGGCCTCGCGGATCTCCTGCCAGGCGACCTCGGCACTCTCGCGACACAGTTGGGTCCACGTCGGCAGTTCTTCAAGCACTGGTGCCCAGATCTTCCCTCGCAGCACCTCATCGCGCCGGGCGTCGTATGGCAGGTCCAACACGGACTTCTGAAGCGATTGCGACGCCGCACCGGAGGCGTCAGTCCACACTCGGATCTGCATTGGCTGAAGGTGAGACTCCCCGCGGCGGGAAAGTCGTCGGCGCGCGGCGGCGTCGACCGGCGCGAAGTCGCCCGCGTTGAACTCTACGAGAAACTCGCAGTGCAGCCACAGGGCCGGCGCGGTGAGACCTGGCACCGGCCGAACGATGGCAGACGCGCGGCCTCGCTCGTCGGACACTAGGTAGTCCTGGAGCCAGTCAACGAGGGGGTCGCCGATTCGGAACGGCGAGACACCCGAATTCGCGAGGGCGGCATCCCTGCCGAAAGCCTTCGGCTTCAACAGCCTCTCAAGCTCAGCGGACTCGTAATTCGACAGACCGAGTGAACGCCCTCCACCGAAGCGGAGGACTCCGCTAGACGATTCCGTCGGACGAAGCGCTAGCGAGCCCGTCCCGCTCGTAAGTCGGCGGAGCCCTGAGCGCAACCCGTCGAGGTCGCGCTCGTAGTCGAGGAGTTCCGCGAATGGTTCGTCTGCGAAGACGGTCGCAGCCTCGACCGACTCCAACTCCTCGAGCAGGTCGATGTTGTCACGCTCATCCTCAAGCTCGTCGCGGAGGCCAGCAACGTCAACTCGGAGCGCTTCACTGCCCAGCTTGAGCAGGTTATCGAGAACATCGTCCAGGACGCTGGATAGGAGTCGCTGGACTGTTGAGACCGAACTATCGAACACGCCCACTCCACTGTTCAGGAGTTCGATGTGAGCCGAAACCCATTCGCTTGAGGGTTCGGTGAATACGACGACTTCGGCTGGTTCGGGGCGAACGGCGTATCGGTCGAGTCGTCCGATGCGCTGATCCAGGCGGTTGACGTCGAGCGGCAGATCGAGATTAATCAGGACTTCCGCCTCCTGAAGGTTCCGCCCTTCTTCCATCGTGGTGTCCGCTAGTAGCAAGCCGCCGCCGTACTCTCCGAGAAAGTCGGTGACGGCCTCGTCGCGCTCCTCCGGAGACATGGAGCGGTAATGATGGTGGACCTCTGCGTCGTAGTCGCTCGTGAACACCTCATCGAACTGGTCGAGCAAGTGCGGGAAGCTCGAGGCCACGATGACGCGTTGGCCGGCGTTGACTCGCTCCCATGCGATATCGACGGCGACGCGGGTACGTTCCCCCAGTCCGGCCATCTCTAGGCGGGCTGCAGTCATTTCAAAGAGCGCCTTGTCATCAGGCGCCTGGGGGCGGCGCAAGTAGTCGCGCAGCGCGCTGGGCCCCGCCAACCCATGCAGCACCGCCATCGCGAACACAGCCCCAGCGCCCGAGTCACTCAGGCGTAGGCGGTAGGTATCCAAGAACTCGTCGACGACCTGGCGGGCCGGGTCGTCGACCTCGACGAAGGTGGGCACCCGGCCAGCGACAGCGTAGGCATCGGCGAGTTCGCTAGTGCGGCGGTGCCGGATCATGCGCCGGCTAATCCGGTAGATCTCGCGTACGTAGTCCGCCAACTCACCCCACACCGGAGCCTGTGGGTCGTCCGCGGCGCGGCAGGCAGCAGTCAGCCTCTGAACGTTCTCATCGTCCGGAAAGTCGGTCTCGACGCTGCCAAGGACCATCGTCTTCTGGCGGAGACTCGCTCGGCGTGTGGCCAGCACCTGAACGTCACCCGCGCTGCGCTCGCGTTCGTCGAGCCTTGCCCGGAACGCCTCGGTGGAGGTGCCAGCGAACGCCACCGGGTCGACCAGAGCCAGCAATCGCCTAAACGTTTCGGCATCACCACGCATTGGCGTGGCCGACAACGCCAGGAGCCCGTCGACCTGCTGCAACTCCCTTTCGAGCGTTGAGCCCACCGCGACGTGTCTGAAGATGTGGTGGGCCTCGTCCAGGACCACAAGGTCGTAGTCCGTCAGGCCGCCTCGACTGCGGACCGCCACAGCCTGGAGGGAGTCGTGCGGCACGACGGTAAGTTGCGGCCCCTGCAGCGCCTCCCCCAGTCCGAGGCGATCCCTCAATTCTGAGATCCATTGGCCTTGCAGGGTGTCTGGGCAGAGAACCAGGACACGCGCATTCGGGTCATCGATGAGCAACTGGCGAATGACGATCCCGGCCTCGATCGTCTTGCCGAGTCCGACCTCGTCAGCCAGCAGGTAGCGCATGACCGGATCGGCGAGGATTCTCGCCGCCGTGTCGACCTGATGCTGGAAAAGGTGAATGGGAGCAGAGATCGCGGCAGTGAGACCGCGCGCAACGCGCCGCTGCTGAACCAACTCGGACAGCAAAGCCGACCGGGCGTCGTAGTACTGCGGCGTCTCCGCGAGGCCGTGGGCGATTGCTTCCGCGGGATTGTGCAACGGCTGCGCCCAACGAATGGTGAACTGGTCTTGGTAGAGGAGCAGCCTCTGTGCGTGGCCGACCAGCGAGACGTGATAGCGGCCGGCCGATGCGACCGCGTCGATGACGCCTGCATGCCAGCCGTACGGCTTTCCGCGCACCCACACGCGGGTGCCTACAGGGATTGGCTTGTCGATGACGTCGTCGCGTGCCACGCGGATCTCGTGCTCAGCAACCTCCGGAACGTCGACGAAGGCCAGGACCAACTGGCCGTCACTCACACCCTTGCAGTAGCCCAGCCCCAACTCCGGTCGAGATGTGGCGCGCAGCCATCTGCCGACGAAATGGGAGGCAGGCATCATTGGCCCGCCACTCATATGGTCGACCCGTGCGAGACTCCTTGAGTGCGGGCACCCCAGGCATCACAAGTTGTCCCTCGACCCATGCCAGCAGGTTAACTATCTGGGCCGACACTTTGGTCGACTTTGGCTCCACCGCCCGTGGTCGCTGCCCACCCACTCGCTCGGACCGGAGGGGTCAGGGATCAGGACCGAACTAGCCGTCGGCAGCGCCGAGTCCCGCGCGACCCATGCTGTGGATCGCGCACCTGGCCGAGGTCATGGCCACGAGGACCGCGAGCTTGATTGAGTCCCACGCAAGGACGAGAACAGCTAGGTTCAACCAGCCCGGGGCGCCCGCGGCAACAGCGACGGCAACAGCGTGCATCGTCAACAAGAGGAGTCCGACAGTTCCGGCCAGCGCGCCGACCGTCCGCCAACGTGGCTCACGAGTTCGCACGCGACGCACGAGCAGGTTCGATGGTGCGTAGTGGTGAAGGAAGCGGTGCGCCGCCGCAACGGCGACGAGGACTGGCAAGGCGAGTAGAACGAGCATGAGGGCCTCCGGTGAGTCGGACTCCCTCGATATGCCGCGTAACCGCCGGTCGCGAGAATGCCTTGGGTGGGCTGTGGATAACCCAGGCAGCGGCCGCCTATGGTCGGGAAATGGCGAGAAGATTCACCGCCGACGACACTCCCGTGCGTTCCGATGCACCCGCCGCGCGGACCGCGCGTATCGCGCGCAGTGCACGCTGACGATCGGCGCGCTGGGCGTCGTCCTTGGTGCCTCCGCCGACTGCCATCTCGGAGATGAGTTTGTAGCGGTCGCGGTACGCCGCCACCGTCGTCGCCGCGTCAATCCAGACGCCGGTCCCTGGTGCGCCGACAGGGCGCGGTCCGAGTCGTCGTGTCCAAGGCTCACGGCCCGCAACTGCCCCTTCGGCAAGCGCGCGAGCGCGCGCCTCGATCAGTTCCTTCCGCTCGTCGATTGCCTGGCGATCCTCAGCTGACATCGGGCCGAGCGGCTCCGGGATCAGGCCAGCGATCAGTCGTGGACGGAGCCGACAGCCGCGCGGCGGAGTCGCTGCGAGCTTGTCGACTCGGTAGCGGAGGACCGCTCCGATGTCATCCGCGTCGTCGAGACCATGCCGCCCGACGACCCGAGGCAGAAGACGTTCGAGGTCGTGGTGGTACGCCTCGGCGCGTCGTAGTGCCGCCGCGAGCGGACCGAAGGCGGTCGACGCGACGACCGCGGCGTGCTGCTCAACGGTCAGCCCGGAGCGGCTCAGAAGGTCGACGAAGCGGTCGTGCTGAGCTTCGGCGGCGATCGTCTCGAGTTCGGCGGCGAGGCGGTCGATGCCGCCATGCAGTTCGTACTCGGCCTCGATCGTCTGCGTGGCGGAGAGATCGGCGCCGCTGTGCTGGAGGACGCCGTACAGGACCGTCCTAGCCGTGACGTCTTCCTCCTCCGGCGTGGAGTGGCTGTCGTCGGGCTGGTCGAGGGCGACGTACGCGATGTTGGACTCGCGGCCGCGGGTCATCGAGACGTAGAGGTTCTCCCGGGTCGTGGATACAGTCACGACGACGTGCGCGGAGTCGACGGTGACCCCTTGAGCGCGATGCGCGGTGACCGCGTATCCGAGGTCGACGTGCTCGGCGACGTACTCCGGCGGCAGGACCGTTCGCCCGCCGCGCGCATCGAGGCGTTTGACCAGGACAGAGCCGTCACGCCGGATGTCGGTGACCAGCCAGCGGTCGCCGTTCTTCACCCACCCGTCGCGCATCGTCCGGATCCGGCGGTCGTTCTGGCGCGTGATCACCACGTCGCCCACCGAGGCCCGGCAGCCGTCGACCAGGTCGACCTCGCGGTGGTCGACCGCACCGTCCAGGAGCAGCCGCTCGGCCCGGGCGCGTTCGTTGAGCGCGCGGACGTCCCGCGCAGACTCAGTCACGAGGATGCTGGCGCGTCCGGCGGCACAATCGGCCCGCCAGGCGACGTACGCCGCGTCGACCATCTCCTCGGTGAGACCCTCGCGGATCCGCTTGTAGCGGGCATATGCCGAGATGACCTGGACGTCTCCCCGGCTCAGCGCGAGCGAGGCCTCCTTCTCCCACTCGTTGGCGAACCGGTGGATCTCATTCAGCGCCGGTGCGTCCGCACGTCGGTCGACGAGGAGCGCGAAGGCTCCGCCGGCGTCGATGGACTGGAGTTGATGTGGGTCACCTACCAGCAGGATCTTGGCGCCCGCGCCGGCGGCGATCCTGGTCAGCCGATCGAGCGTCACCGTGTCGGCCAGAGTCGCCTCGTCGACGATCACCAACTGACCGCGCCGTAGTTCGGTGCGCCCGTGGTCGTACTCATGGAGCCACTTCGAGGTGTTCTCGCAGGCGACACCGAGGTCGTCCGCCAGTGCCTGGGCGGCCACGGCGGACGGGGCCAGGCCGACGACACTCCCCCGCCCGTACTCGATGGTCCAGGCCGCGCGGAGCGCTCTCATCGTGGTGGTCTTGCCGGTCCCAGCAGGTCCGACCAGGAGGTCGACTTGGCGCCCGGAGCGACAGATGCGCTCCACCGCACGCCGCTGCTGATCGGACAGCGAGACCGTGCCACGGCCACCCGCTCGACCCGTGCCCCCGGCTGACACCGTTGGCGCGGTCATCTTCTCGGCGCGTGCCAGCAACCGCGCCTCGGCCTCGAGCACTGCGACCGAGGAGTAGTTCTTGCCATGCCGCGGGCGGAAGCGGCTCGTGCCGTCCTCGCGCTGGAACCGGGGCGGGCTGAGGGCGAGTTCCGGCGGCGTCAGGACGATGGAGCGTGCCTGGGCCGCGTCTACGATAAGGCCGACGACGGCCTCGCGGTCCTCGGTCGTCGCAAACCTCAGATCCATCGTCTGCTTCGCTGCCTCGGCCATCAGGTTCCAGTGCGTCCACACGGCCCGCTTCTCAGAGACCGCCGCGACCACCTCGGCGCCGATCGCCTCGATGGCAGCCAGTGGCACGTCCTCCGCTGTCAGGAGGTCGCCGTCTCGGCCGATCACCGACTGCGACCAGCCCGTAGGCTCGGCGCCCAACCGCTTGATGCACGCGCTGGCGCGTACCTTCTGGGCGCTCTGGCGGTCGCGTGCTGCATCCGACTGGTCGTCCTCGCCGGCAACGGACGCGGCAACGAAGTGACCAGTGAGCACTTCGCCTGGCTCGCGGTGTGCGTCATCGCGGCGGCGTTCTCGGCAGCATGCGCGGTCGTTGCTGCCCTGCAGCGGCGCTGATACCGACCGATCCGGCACGCCGGAGTCCGGTGACTTCGTCGAGGACCCCGCATGGTCTGTGGCGGCAGGCCTATCTGCCGCGCGTACGTCCTTCTCGATCATCGACCACGGTCAAACGCCGGTCGTTCTGGCATAGGGAGGAACGTCCAGGAGCGCCTCGTCGACCTCGTGGATTGCCTCGTCCCCCGCGAGCGCGCCGGTCAAGGTGCGTTGCGCCAAGCCCTCGCTGAGCGCTACGAGTCTCCGGGCGAAGGTCGGGTCGAGCCCAACAAGAGGAAGTAGACGGGCTACCTCGCGCTCCAAGCCGCGTTGCGCCTCGATCACGACCCCCGCGATCGCCTCGTCCACTACGGCGTGGGCAACGAAAGCCGCCCACACCCTCCCGCCCAACCGATATGCCGTGGATTGATCGAACCGGTGGACAAGCAGGCTACGGACCGACTGGAAAGCGTCGCGCCGCTTGTCTTCGGCGCTTCGGTCCGATACGTCCACGGTGGCCGTGGAGGATGCGGCGAGGTAGAGCCCGCCGACGTCGCAGACCGTGCCGACTACGGGACGTCATGCGGACGGTGCCCTCGACGGCTCCGTCCGCATGACGTCCAACGGTCCGCGTCCGGATCAGCAGGTGCAGCTGGCCGGCGCCGGCCCGTGCTCGCAGAGGTCGTCGAGCTCAGCCTCCAGCGTCGGCTCGGCCGCTTGGTCCGTGGCGCTGGCCGGGCGCCCCGGCAGCACCCAGGCCATGGCGACCACGACGAGCGAGATCAGCGCGCTGACCGCGAACGCGAGTTTCATGCCGGACAGCTCGGCCTCGACCGGCCCGACCGACCCGAGGACCTGGTCGGCGCGCAGCGTCACCACGGTGACCGCGAGCGCGGTCCCGAAGGCAGCGGCGACCTGCTGCAGCGTGCCCAGGATCGAGCTGCCGTGGGAGTAGAGGTGCATGGGGAGCGCGCCGAGGCCGAGCGTGAAGGCCGGCGTGAACGTCGCGGCCAGGCAGACGCTCAGCACGACGTGCAGCGCCAGCACCTGCCAGTACGGCATCGTCAGCGAGATCTGCGTGAAGCCGAGCAGGCTCAGGACGATGCCGACCGAGCCGGGGATGACCAGCACCCGACCGCCGAACCGGTCGTAGATCCGGCCCACCGTCGGGCCGAGCAGACCCATCGCCAGGCCACCGGGCATGACCAGGAGGCCGGTCTCCAGCGCCGACAGCGGCCGCACGTTCTGCAGGTACAGCGGCAGCAGGATCATCGAGCCCATCATCGCCATGAACGCCACGGCCAGGAGCACGAGCGCCTTGGTGTACGTCCCGTGGGCGAACACCCGCAGGTCGAGCAGCGGCGCGCCCGTGCGCTGCAGCCACAGCTGTCGGGCGACGAAGGTGCCGACCAGGGCGAGGCCGGCCACGGCGATGCCGACCGGCAGCCCGACCTCTCCCTCGGCGAAGCGCGTGAGCCCGTAGACGAGGCTGCCGAAGCCGAGGGCCGCCACGACGACGCTGAACCAGTCGATGTCGCTGACCACGGGCTCGCCGATGTTCTCCAGCTGACGGAGCCCCGACCACGTCACCATCGCAGCGATGGGCAGGACGAGGACGAACAGCAGCCGCCACGAGCCGAACTGCAGGACTACGCCCGAGACGGTGGGACCCAGGGCCGGCGCGACCGAGATCGCCATCGTCACGTTGCCCATCACCCGGCCCCGCTGGCTCTCCGGCACGACGGTCATCAGCGTGGTCATCAGCAGCGGCATCATCACCGCGGTGCCGGCGGCCTGGACGACGCGGCCCAGGAGCAGCACCTCGAAGACCGGGGCCACCGCGCTGATCGCCGTACCGGTGAGGAAGACGCCCATCGCGGTGGCGTACGCCGTGCGGGTGCTCACCCGCTGCAGGAACCAGCCCGTCACCGGGATCACCGCGGCCATGCTGAGCATGAACGCCGTGGAGACCCACTGCGCGGCGCGGTGGCTGACCTCGAAGCTCTCCATCAGCCTCGGGATGGCGTTGATCATGATGGTCTCGTTGAGGATCACCACGAAGGTCGCCACCACCAGCAGCCGGACCACAGCGGGGGTTCGCTGCGGGCCGGCAGTGGGCTGGTCGGGCAGGGTGTCGATGGGCGCAGACATGGAGGTTCCTCAGAGGTAAGGGCGGGGGCGGTGACGCCCGGCTTGCACGTACGTCGAAGCGGCGACACCGGTCTCGACATTCCCCGGCGGCGAAAGTCATCGCCGCCGGCACCGCCCGTCCATCGTGGCGGGTCCTCTGCCGGTGGACCAGCGATTATCCCGGCGTCGCAGCCCGTGGTCGACCCGAGCATCGCGCACTCGAGCAGCCGGAGGAGCGAGTCCCCGCACCGCCCTTCGCCCGGTGGCTAGCCTCGCAGGACAGAAGGAGGACCGATGCGATCCTGGTTCCTGGTGACGACGGTGGCGGTGCCGGTACTGCTGTCGGGCTGTGTCGTGAGCGAGGCGCCTGCGCCGGCACCAGCGCCACCGGGCCAGGACCTGTCCCCCGACGGCCAGGCCTCGAACGGCGACGGGTACGCCTTCGTGCACACCCGGGACAACGGCGAGCCGGTGCGCTGGAGCACCTGCGACCCGATCGCCTACGTGGTCCGTCCCGACGGCGAGCCCGAGGGCGGCCGCCGCCTCCTGGAGCAGAGCCTGGAGCGGGTCTCCGAGGCGACGGGCCTCGAGTTCGAGGACGCCGGCACGACCGAGGAGGCTCCGGCGCAACGGCGTCCGCTGCACCAGCCGGACCGGTACGGCGACCGCTGGGCCCCGGTCCTGATCGCCTACTCCGGCCCGGAGGAGGACTCCCGGCTCAAAGGCCGCGCGGCCGGCTACGGAGGACCGGCGTACGTCAGCGTCTCCGGCGGCACGCCGCGGTACGTCAGCGGCTCGGTGGTCTTCGACGTCGAGCAGATGACGTCGATGGGCGGGGACGAGGCCGTCGGGGCCGTCATGCTCCACGAGCTGGCGCACCTGGTCGGGCTGGCCCACGTCGACGACCGCGGGCAGCTGATGAACCCGGTGCTGTACGGGCGCGAGGTGACCGACCTCCAGGCGGGAGACCTGGCCGGCCTGGAGGAGCTGGGTGCCGGGGAGTGCTACGACCCGATCGAACCGCGCAGCATCCGCGGGTCGGGCTGAGCCCCGTGGCCACCGCGTCGCCGGTCACCCGGTCCGAGCGCTGGGGGGCCCTGGCCCTGCTCGTCCGGCCCGCCTACATCGCGGTGGAAGTCGTGGTTGCCTCCGCGACGACCGGCGCCTACAGCTACGTCGGCGACTCCGTCAGCCGGCTCGGCGAGGCGGGCTGCACGGAGGCGTTCTGCTCACCTCGCCACGATCTCATGAACCTCTCGTTCGTCGGCTTCGGCGCCTTGCTGGCCGGCGGTGCGGCGCTCCTCCGCCGGCGCCTCGGCCCCTGGGTCACGGGGCTGCTCGTCGTCTCCGGCCTGAGCTCGGTCGCCACGGGGCTGGCACCGCTCGACGGGAACGTCACGCTGCACGCAGCCGCCGCCACTCCGCTCTTCGTGGCCCAGCCCGTCGCGCTGGTCGTCCTCGGCCTGCGGCAGCGGGATGCTCGGCCGCGGCTGGCGCGGACCCTGGTGGCGACCGGAGGCGTCACCGGGGCGGCAGCCGCCGCCTTCGTCCTCTCGGGCGGTGGCCCGGTCTCGGGTGCCCTGGAGCGGCTGGCCCTGTGGCCCGCGATCCTCGGGCTGGCCGCCGTCGCCGGGACCCAGGTCGCTCGCGGTGGGTCGTGGCGGGTCAGCGCACGAGGATGTCGACCTTCTCCGCGGGGCCGCTGAACCCGGAGACGGCGTTGGCCCCGGCGACGAGGGGCCGGACGGCCTCCTCGGTGAGTGCTCGCACCGCGGTCCCGTCGTGGAACCCGTTGTGGTCACAGCCGCTGTAGAACAGGTGGAGCAGCGGCGATCGGCCCCCACCCGACTCGACCTGCACCCTGATGAACTCGTCGCCGTAGGACCACTCCTGCAGGCAGGACCTCGGGTTGTCGGGTCCGCCGCCGACCGGTGCGGCCTGCACCGCTGCGATGACGTCGGCTGCTGGCTCACCTTCCAGCCGCAGCGACGAGAGCAGCGGCACCGTCTCCTCAGCGCCGGCGTCCGGCGAGGGGACCTGGTAGCGGCAGGCAGCCACCGCGGTCACGTCGGTCAGGGTGGTGACGTCGGCGGCCGGCTCGGGCCGGGACCCCACGGCGGACTCCGCGGGCAGGTGCATGGCGCAGCCGTTCGCGTCCACCTCGGTCTCGTGGACCGTGGCGAGGATCTGCTCGCGGAGGGCGGGCGGCGCGTTGACCCTGACCAGGACGTCCCCGACCCGCCGTACGGCCTGGTCACCCTCCGCGGTGGCCGGCTCGTGGCCGGAGGCGGTGTCGAGCGCCGGTCCGAGGGCGACGACCAGGCCGGTGTTCTCGATCAGCGTGGAGCCGTCCGGCTCCCCCGAGGGACACCCCACCAACGTCGACCGCCCGGGCCGACCCACCGCCGGGTGTCGTTGCGGCGACCGGCGGTCCGGTAGGTCGACGCACCACTGGCCCAGCCGCGTGCTCGCGTTCGTCCAGCCCCAGCTGCCGGGCACCCCGACCTGCACCCCTGCGTAGGCCTCCCAGCGCCAGCCGTCGGGAAGTCGAGGTTCCGCCGGGTCAGCGCTGGCCGGCGGGCCCTCCCCCGCCTCCCCGCAGCCCGTCGCCAGCACGGCGAGGGCGAGCATCGCGGCAGCACACGTGCGCTTCGTCATGGCGCCTCCTGAGTCGTCACTCCGTCCGACGCAGCCCACGCCCGACGGGTTCCGCCGGCCCGCAGGAGACGGGTAGGACGTGGCGCCGGCAGCCGATGTGGATGAGACGCGTCTGAGTCGTACGTTCCTCTCGCCCAGCTTCTCTCGGGCCACGAGGACCCTTGGTCCAGTCAACCGGCTCCTCGTGGGGGCTGCCCCCGGCTCCCCCCGTGGGGGCAGCCCCACTCAGGCTGGTCGCCCCGCGCGTGCGGTCAGTGCGCGTTGCGGCGGACCCGCTCCTCGTACGCCGCGCGGGCGGCGGGGTCGGCCTGCGAGATGACGTTGCCGGCGTCGCTGAGCTTGGCCAGCGAGTCCTGCACCCGACGCGGCAGCGCCTGGGTGACCTTGGTCGGGCCCTGCACCCAGTTCGGCACCCAGACCTCCGCCTTCGGCTTGCGCACGACCTTCTCGATCGCGGCGGCGACGTCGTCCGCGGTCACCGGCTTGACGCCCTTCGCCGCCGGCACGCCGGCCGACAGCTCAGTTTGCACGACCGTCGGGAGCACCAGCGACACGTCGATCCCGTACGGCGCGAACTCCGCGCGGGTCGCCTCGCTGAACCCCACGACCGCGAACTTCGACGCCGAGTACGACGCCCCGTCGGCCACCGCGAGCCGGCCCACCGCCGAGGCGACGTTGACGATGTGGCCGTGGCCGCGCTCGACCATGCCCGGCACGACCGCCTTCGTCCCGTTGATCGGCCCGTGCACGTTGACGTTGAAGATCGCCCGGGTCACCTCGTCGGGCTCCTTGAGCACCGACCCGAGGGGCATGATGCCGGCGTTGTTGACCAGGACGTCCCAGGGTCCGAGGTGGCTGACGGCTGCGAGGAACTCCCGCCACGACGCCGGGTCGGTCACGTCCAGCCGGGCCGCGACCACGCGGTCGCCGTACGACCCGACGACCTCCTCGGCGAGCTCGGGGTCGAGGTCGCCGACCGCGACCGAGGCGCCCTGGCGGGCCAGCCGCTCGACGGTGGCGCGACCGATGCCACGGGCACCGCCCGTGACGATGATGGACATTCCGGCGATCTGACGGGACATGGGCACCTCGAGGGGTAGATCTGACAGTGGTGTCTGTCAGTTTTGGGGTCGGCCCCCGAGACGTCAAGGGCCAGCGCCGTGCTCGTCGACATTCCTGCCTCGTGCTGCCGAGCGTGCGCCAGGGCGCACGCTCAGCAGCACGCGACGTCAGGAGGGTCGCCGCACGAGGGTCCGCACGGCCTTGCGGTCGGTCTTCCCTACGCTGGTCAGCGGCACCGCGTCGACGATGTGGACCTCGCGCGGGTACTTGTACTTCGCCAGGCGCGCCCGGGCGAACTCGACGAGCTCCTCGGCGGTCGCCGCGGCCCCGGGGTGCAGCGAGACCACGGCGACGACCTCCTCACCACTCTTCTCGTCCGGCACCCCGACGACGGCGGCGGACGCGACGGCACCGTGCTCGAGCAGGGCGTCCTCGACGTCGCGGGGGAAGACGTTGAACCCGCCTCGGATGATCAGGTCCTTGACCCGGTCGACGACGTAGAGGTAGCCGTCCTCGTCGAGCCGGCCGACGTCGCCGGTGTGGAGCCAGCCGTCGACGACGGTCCTCGCGGTCTGCGCCGGGTCCTTCCAGTAGCCGAGCATGACGCCCGGGCCCCGGACGCAGATCTCGCCGTCCTCGCCGGCGGGCACCGGCGTCCCGCTCGGGTCGAGGATCGCCACCTCGGCGTGCGGCAGCGGCTTCCCGACGCTGCCGAGCCGGTTCTCGGTCACCGTCGAGGCCGAGATCACCGCGCTCGCCTCGGTGCACCCGTAGCCCTCGAGGATGGTGACCCCGAAGGTCTTCTCGACCTCCTCGCGGACCGCCGGCAGCAGCGGGGCACCGCCGGAGCCGAAGGACTGCAACGAGCTCAGGTCGTAGTCGGCGTGCGGCAGGGAGAGGATCATCTGGAGCATCGACGGCACGACGGGGCTGCTCTCGATGCGGTGCTCCTGCACCAGCTCGAGCCAGCCCTGCGGGTCGAACCACCGCTGCAGCACCGACACCTGCCGGCGCTCGGCGTGCATGCCGCCGATGGCGACGATCAGGCCGTAGGCGTGGGACAGCGGGAGGGGCAGCAGCGACCTCGTCGCGGTCATCGTCCGCGCGACCGAGTCGATCCCCCGGCCGGACTCCCAGAGGCCGCGGTGGCTGAGCATCACGCCCTTGGCCCGGCCGGTCGTGCCGCCGGTGTAGAGCAGGGCGGCGAGGTCGTCATCACCCCGCGGCTCGATGTCCACCGGGTCGGCCGCCTCGAGCTCGCCGTACGGCGTCGTGCCCGGCGTGCCGGCCCCCTCCTCCCCCACCACGGCGATCGTGAGGTCCGAGCCCTCCGCGGCCGTGGCCATCAGCGGCAGCAGCTCGGGCGTGACGATCGCGGCCTTGGCCCCGGAGTTCTCCAGGATGTGGCGGAGCTCCGGCTCGGTCTGCAGGAAGATCACCGGCGTCACGACGGCACCGGCGCGCCAGATGGCCCGGTAGCTGATGAACACCTCGGGGGTGTTCATCATCATCACGACGACCCGGTCGCCCGGCTCGATGCCCAGCTCGCGCAGACCACCCGCCACCCGGCCGGCACGGTCGTGGATCTCCCCCGACGTGTGCCAGCGTCCCTCGAAGAAGAGCTGCTCGAAGTCGCCCAGCCGCTCGAAGGACCGCTCGGCCAGCAGCGCCAGGTTGTGCTCGCCGACGCCGCTCATCGCGCCACCTCGGCGAGGGCCAGCCGGGCCACCTCGTCGAACGCGTCGACGTCGTCACCCAGCAGCAGCCGGTCCACCTTCGCCCGCCGCCAGAACAGGTGGGCGTCGTGCTCCCAGGTGAAGCCGATGCCACCGTGCACCTGGATGAGCGTCTCGGCGGCCCGCTCGAGCGTCGTCGCGGCGGCACCCTTCGCGGCCGCGGCGGCGAGGGGCAGCTCCTCGGTCGCGTGGTCGGCCGCCCACGCCGACCACCAGACCAGCGAGCGCAGCTGCTCCACCTCGACGTAGACGTCGACCAAGGCGTGCTTGACCGCTTGGTAGGACCCGATCGGCCGTCCGAAGGCATGTCGCTCCTTGACGTACTCGACGCCGAGCTCCAGTGCCCGCGCCGCCGCGCCGAGCCCCTCCGCCGCGAGCACCACCCGGCCGACCTGCTCGGCGCGGACCCAGCGGTCGGCGGCCCCGGAGGCCACCACCTCGACGTCCGCGAGGGACACGTCGGCGAGCCCGCGCGTCGGGTCGATCGGATCGCGCGTCGTCACCGTCCCGGTGCCGATCACGACGTCCTCCCCGCGCCGGGCGAGGAACGCCTCGGCACCGGCCGCGTCGAGCACCGGCCCACCGTCGGTGACCGCCAGGGCCAGGCTGCCGTCGGCCAGCGCCCCCAGCCGCTCGTCGTCGCCCTCCAGCAGGACGGCGGCGCGCGCGAAGGTCACGAGCGAGGGACCGGCCAGCACGCGCCCGGCCTGCTCGGCGACCACGGCCAGGTCCAGCAGGGACCCACCGCCGCCGCCGACCGCCTCAGGCACGGTGATCGTGGCGAAGCCGCTCTTGACGAGCTCCACGCGACCGGGTCCGACCCGCACGTTGGGATCGTCCAGCACGGCCCGGGCCGAGGCGGGGGACGTCGATCCGGCGAGGAAGTCGCGGGCGGCCGCGGCCAGGTCGCGCTGCTCGTCATCGAGGTCGAAGTACATCGTGCTCTCCTCTTCTCACGCGCCGGCTGCGGCGAGCTCGCGGAACGTCTTGTCCTTGTCGGCACGCGGCTCCGGGGGGAGCCCCAGCACCCGCTCACCGATGATGTTGCGGAGCACCTCGTTGGTGCCGCCGGCGATCGCCATCCCGGGGAGCACCGCCTGGAGGTCCTGCCAGGTGCTCGACCCGTCCGCGGTCGCGCCGTAGACCGCGTCGTCACCGAGCACCCGCACGGCGAGGTCGGCCAGGTCGCGGGCGGCGGTCGTCCCGGCGAGCTTGCCGGCCGAGGCCTCCGGCCCCGGCAGGTTGCCCTGGCTCAGGGCGGTGAGCAGCCGGTAGCCGGTGTAGCGGATGCCGAGCGAGGAGACGTAGCTGCGCCCGAGCTGCTGGCGCACGAGCGCCTGGCGCTCGGGCGGGAGCGCGGCGACCTGCGCGGCGACGTGCCGGGTGACCTCCTCGACGCTCAGGCCGATCTCGGTGCCGCCGCCGCCGAGGGTCAGCCGCTCGCTCATCAAGGTGGTGAGGGCGACGCGCCAGCCGTCGCCGACCTCGCCCAGCCGCTCGGAGTCGGGGATCACGACGTCGTCGAAGAAGACCTCGTTGAAGTCTGCTCCCCCGCTCATCTGCTTCAGCGGCCGCACCGTCACCCCCGGCGCCTTCATGTCGACCACGAACATGGTCAGTCCGCGGTGCTTGGCGACGTCGGGGTCGGTGCGGGTGAGCAGGATGCCGTAGTCGGAGAGGTGGGCCAGGGTGGTCCAGACCTTCTGCCCGGTGACGTGCCAGTCGCCCCGCTCGTCCTGCACGGCCTTGGTCCGCAGCGCGGCCAGGTCGCTGCCCGAGGCCGGCTCGCTGAACAGCTGGCACCACAGGTCCTCGGCCCGCAGGAGCCGCTGGAGGTAGCGCCGCTTCTGGTCCTCCGACCCGTGGTAGATCACCGTCGGGCCGCACATGCCGATGCCGATCAGGTTGATCAGGCCCGGCACACCGGCACGCGCCATCTCCTGGTCGATGATCGACTGCTGCATGGGCGTCCCGCCCCGGCCGCCGGCGTCGACGGGCCACGTGACGCCGACGTACCCGGCGTCGTACAGCAGCGCCTGGCGGCGCCTGGCCACCGTGGCATCCAGCTCGCGGGCTCCCGCACGCTGCCCGAGCTCATCCTTGTGCTCATCGAGGAAGGCGCGCACCTCGGCGCGCCAGGCTGCCTCGTCGGGGGTGTCGTCGAAATCCATGTCGGCCTTCCTGGCGATCTCGGGCGGAGCTCGGCCCACGGCGGCCGCAGCTGTGAGCCACAGCACAGGACGCTCAGACTGGCACGGCACTTATCGGCACGCAAGCATGTATCTGCGGGCGGAGGCGGAGCGGGATAGGTTGACCCGCGATGACCGCTGAGGCGGGGCCCACGCCCCGGACACGACGACGCACGCAGGCCGAACGCCGTGCCGCGACGCGCCGCGCTCTTCTCGACGCCACCATCGACGTCCTCGTCGACCACGGGTACGCCGGCCTCACGACGACGCTGGTGTGCGAGCGCGCCGGGGTGACGCGCGGCGCGCAGGCCCACTACTTCGCCACGAAGGCCGAGCTGGTGGTCGAGGGGCTCAGCCACCTCACCGACACGCTGGTCGCCGACCTGGTCGCCCAGCCGCTGGCGCTCGTCGACGGGCCGACGGGTCAGTACGAGGTGCTGCTCAACCGGCTCTGGGAGATCTTCAGCGGCCCGGTGTCCTTCGCCCAGATGGAGCTGCTCACCGCCGCGCGCACCGACGAGGAGCTCCGGCGTCACCTGGTCCGGTTCGACCACGCGGTGATGACCACGCTCTCCGACGCGGCGCGCAGGATCGCCCCGGAGCTGGTGGACCGCCCGGAGTTCCCGCACGCCATGACGACGGCGATCGCGACGATCAGGGGTCTGCGGATGCTCCGTGCCGTCGCGAGCGAGCGGTCCATCCGGCGCCTGTGGCCCTCGGCCAGGGACCAGCTGCTCGCGGGGCTCCCGCTCGACCCCTGAGCCCCGGCGCGCCGGTCACCGGACGCCGAGCCTCCGCAGCGTGCGGAGCTGCGCGTTGCCCAGGGCGACGAACTTCTCCAGCGGGGTCCCGGGCGGCGGCCCGAGCGGTCCGATCCGCGAGGCCGCGACGGTCTGTGAGTCGGTGAAGCGCCGGATGCCCTCGCCGCCGTGCCGGCGCCCGAGGCCGCTGTCCCCCACGCCACCCATGCCCGCCTCGACCGACCCGGCCGCGATCGACGCGCCGTCGTTGATGTTCACCGAGCCGGCCCGGACCCGCCGCGCGAGCGCGTCCGCGGCGGTCAGGTCCTTGCTGAACACCGACGCCGAGAGGCCGGCGGTGCCCTGGTTGGCGATGCGGAGCGCGTCCTCGTCGTCGGCCGCGCGGTAGAGCGCGACCACGGGGCCGAAGGTCTCCCCGAGGCACAGCTCCATCTCCTCGGTGACGCCCTCCAGCACCGTGGGGGCGTACACGAGCGGCCCGATGTCCGGTCTGGCCCGTCCGCCGGCGAGCACCGTCGCCCCCTTGGCCACCGCGTCGGCGACGTGCCGGGAGACCTTGTCCAGCTGCGACGGGGTGGCGAGCGAGCCGACGTCTGCGGTGAAGTCAAAGGTCTGCGCGAGCTTCTGGGCGCTGGTGGCAGCGAGCAGGGCTTCCTTGAAGTCGTCGTAGACGTCGGCGTGGACGATCACCCGCTCGATGTGGATGCACATCTGGCCCGTGTTGGCGAACGCCGCGGCAGCGGTGCCGCGGGCGGCCTGGAGGAGGTCGGCGTCGGCCCGGACGATCAGCGGGTTCTTGCCGCCGAGCTCGAGGGAGGTGCCGATCAGCCGCTGCGCGGCCCGCTGGGCGACCACCCGTCCGGTGGCGGTCGAACCGGTGAAGGCGAGGTAGTCGACGTGGTCGACCAGCGCCTCCCCGATCGGTGCGCCCGGGCCGGTCACGACCTGCCACACGTGCTCGGGCAGTCCGGCCTCGGCCATCAGGGCTCGCGCCCACAGCAGGGTCAGCGGGGTCTGCGGGTCCGCCTTGCCGACGACGGTGTTGCCGGCGAGGAGCGCCGGGATCGCGTCGCCGATGCCCAGGTAGAAGGGGTAGTTCCACGGCGAGATGATGCCGACGACCCCCTTGGGGACCCGCACCTCCCGCACCTTGGTCACCCCCGGCACCGCCCCACGCACCTTGTGGTCGGCGAGGTAGCCCTCGCTCGCCCGCGCGTAGTGGCGGGCCAGGTTGGCGACCTGCAGCACCTCCTGCCACGCGTGGAACCGGGCCTTGCCCATCTCCCACTGGATCAGGTCCATCACCTCGTCCTGCCGCTCGACGAGGAGGTCGTGGAAGCGGAGCACGACCTCGGCACGGGCTGCGAGCGGCAGGTCTGCCCACGCCGGCTGCGCACGACGGCCGGCCCGCACGGCCGCCTCGACGTCCTCCGGGGTGCCGGCCGGGACGGGGGCCGTGGGGCGCAGGTCGTACGGCGCGAGGGCCGCCGGCGCCTCGGTGCCACCCGAGACGGGGCACGCCACCCAGCGGGTCAGGGACGCGAGCCGGCGGTCGGTGACCCAGCCGGGCCGCAGCGTGCTCGGGGCGACGGCTTCCTGGTCGGTGTCGAGGGCGGTCATCGGTGGCCTCCGTTGCGGACGAGGTGGACCGGCTGGCCGTCCTTCGGGAACGGCAGCGAGTGGTTGTCCAGCGGCGCGACGTACCCCGGGTCGACCGTCCAGCGGTAGCCGCGCAGGAGGCGGTGCATGATCGCCTTGACCTCCATGCCGGCGAAGTAGAGCCCGATGCACTTGTGCACGCCGCCGCCGAACGGCTCCCACGCGTAGCGGTGCGACTTGTCCTCGCGGCGCTCCGGGGAGAAGCGCTCGGGGTCGAAGACCATCGGGTTGGTCCAGTAGTCCTCCATCAGGTGCGACCACTGCACCCCGACCATCACGTCGGTCTCCGCCGGGATCGCGACGCCCTGCACGACGGTGTCCTTGACCGTACGGCGCGCCAGGACGGGCACCGGCGCGCGGAGGCGGAGCGCCTCGCGCATCACCCAGTCGATCGACTGCTGCTTCTCGATCTCCTCCAGGGTGGGGGCCGGCCCGAGGGCCAGCGCCTCCTCGCGGCACCGCTCCTGCCACTCGGGGTGCTGGCCGAGGTACTGCAGGATCGTGGAGGTCGTGATGGTGGAGGTGTCGTGGGCGGCCATCATCAAGAAGATCATGTGGTTCACGACGTCGTCGTCGCTGAACCGCTCGCCCTCCGGCGTCTCGATGTGGCACAGGACCGAGAAGATGTCGTCCGTGCGGGTCGCGCGCTTCGCCGGGAGGTAGTGGCGCAGGAAGTCCTCGAGCACTCGACGCCCCCGGTACGCCCGGCCCCAGCGGGTGAGCGGGACGTCGGCACGGACGATGCCCGCGGCCGCCTGCACGCAGGCGATGAAGGCCTTGTTCACCCGGTCCATCTCCGACCGGCTGGTGTCGTCGGCGCCGCCCATGAAGATGTCGGCGGCGATGTCGAGCGTCAGCTGCTTGAGCCGGGGGTAGGCCGGGAACTCGGGGTCCGTGTCCCACGACGCCATGCCCTCGGCGATGGCGGGGTGCATGGCGCCGGTGTAGGCGACCAGCCGGTCCCGCGTGAAGGCCTCCTGCATGATCCGCCGGTGGCCGTGGTGCTCCTCGAAGTCGATGAGCATCAACCCGCGGTGGAAGAAGGGGCCGACGATCTGTCCCCACGCGGGCTCGTTGGCGAAGGCCTTGTCCTTGTTGCGCAGGGCCTCCTCGCAGGCGTCCGGCCCGAGGAGCATCACGGCGTCGGTGAAGATCGCGTTGAACGGCGAGACCGGCCCGTAGCTCTCCCACTGGTGCCGCATCAGCGCCACCGGGTCCTTGGCGTAGTCGAAGAGGCGACCGACGACGGGGAGTCCCTTGTCCCCCGGCAGCAGCTCCGGGACCGGCCGAGGGGGCACCTCCGGCGCCGACGACGTCCTGGTCGGCCTGCCGGCGACCGCCTGCTGTGTCATGGAGTCCTCCTGTGTGACGTGGGCCATCGCCAGCATGATTCTGAAAGGACTGCCTGTCAACCTTCGTCGCGCGCGGGCTGTGGTCCCACCGCGTTGCCGGCCCGGTCACGTCCCGACAGACTCGCGGCATGGTGACCGACCAGGACATCGCCCGGTGGCGGTTGCGGACCCAGCTGCTGACCGCCCGGCACGCCGCCACGGCCGACGAGGTGGTCGGCCACCTGCTCGCCGTCCAGGCCGAGAACCCGTCCCAGGCCGGCTGGGCGGTGGCCGCCCGGACGTCCGAGCCGGACGGCGCGGACCTGGCCCGGTTGCTCGACGAGGGCCGGGTCATCCGCACCCACGTGCTCCGCCCGACCTGGCACTACGTCCGCGCCGAGGACACCCGCTGGCTGCTCGAGCTCACCGCACCCCGGATCCGCCCCACCGCGGTGCGGCAGCTGGAGCACGACCACGGCCTCGAGGGTCGGGAGGTCGACCGGTTGAGCAGCGTCCTGCTCGACTCCCTGGCCGGCGCCGCCGACCAGACCCGTGCGGGGCTCGCCGCCGCACTGGACCAGGCCGGCATCGACGTGCCGGGCCCCGTGCTGACGCTGTTGCTCGGGTTGCTGGAGCTCGACGGCCTGGTCTGCAGCGGCCGCCCGGACGACGGGGCCCACACCTACGCCTTGGCCGCCGACCGTCTGCCTGTCGCCCGGCCGCGGGACCGCGACGAAGCCCTCGCCGAGGTCGCCCTGCGCTACGTCACCGGCCACGGCCCCGCGACCGAGAAGGACCTCGCCTACTGGGCCACGCTGACGCTCACCGACGTACGCCGCGGCATCTCTCAGGTGCGGGGCGAGCTGGACTGCTTCGACCACGGCGGGAGGACGTTCTGGCACGCAGCCGGGTGCGAGCCGCCGGGCGGACCGGCCGAGCCGGCCGGCCACCTGCTCCAGATCCTCGACGAGACGTACCGCGGCTACCAGGACAGCCGGATGGTGCTCGACGCGGCCGGGGTGGTGCCACCCGGCCGCGAGACGGCGATCGGCATGGCCCTCGTGGACGGCCAGATGGTGGCGAGGATGACCCGGACGCTCGGTCGACGCGCCGTCTTCACCCTGACCCCCTACGGCGCGACCCTCACCCGACGGCAGCTCCAGGCGCTGGAGGCGGCCGCCGAGCGGTACGGCGCGTTCCTCGGCCTGGAGCCCGAGGTCGTCGTCGTCTGAGTCATCGCGACTTCTGAACGGTCCAACCCACCAGGAACGCGTGCAGCGCGAGGTTCACCATCGCCGCGGCCGTGGAAGCCGCCAGGACGATCTTGAAGTCAACCGCCACCCCGTCGAGCACCAGGAAGACGAGGACGAAGCTCCATGGAGCGCCCAGCACCTGCAGCCCAAGGAGGCCCAACCCGAGCCCGATGTTCGCGTCGGGCGTGCTGTGAGAGGCAGACAACGCCGTGTAGCCGCCGACCAGGGCGAGAAGAGCGGCGTGCGTGCGCCACGAGGCGTGGTGACTGCCTCGCCGCATGAGCGACAGAGCGCCGCGCGTGGTGGATGAAGCCCTCTCGTTCATACCCGCAGTGTGTTCGCGAACGAGATGTGCCGCATGAGTACCGGGGCTCATCCGCGTGGTCGACAGTCATCCCTGAGGGGGGTATCCCGAGCAGTTCTCGGGACGTCATACGGAAGGAGCCATGGAACGCACCATCCGCATGACGTCCGGGAGTCGGTGCCCACGACGGGGATTTCGCAGATCGGTCAGTCGGGCGTCCAGGCAAGCGTTGGTCAACGCCAGGTTCGGAACCCGCTACACGCCTCTACAGCGTTTCGGCGTATTCCCCGATGACCTCCCTATGCACGCGCATCAGACGACCAGTTTCCTCACTGTCGTCGTCGGTGATCGCCGACGCGAGTGCGGAGAGCGTCTTCCACAAGGCCCAACCTCGCCCACGCGTCCAGCTCGCCTCGTCCACTCGAAGCCGGTCCCGGAAGACCTGACGGCCGGGTTCGACGATCATGGTCCAGGCGATCGCGAGGTCACACGACGGATCTCCCACCCCGCATGCGCCGAAGTCGATCACCGCCGCGAGTCGCCCGTCCCTGAGCAGTAGGTTGCCCTCGGCCAGGTCGCCGTGGAACCAGACGTCGCGGCCTTCCCACTGTGGCGAGCGCAACGGCCCAGACCTCGGAGGCAAGCTCGACGTCAAGGTGGCCGGTCAACGTCGTCACCGAGGTGGAACGTGCAGTTGTCCCAGCCGGGGCTTCGGACCGGCTCGATGGTGAGCCGCGCCCACTGGGGGAACTGTGAGCAGATGAGTTGGCGGACAGTCCGCGCATCGACCGTCAGGCGGGCCGGAGGCGGACCCAGGTCCGGGACCTGAGCCTCATGAGCGACCCTGTCCGAGAACACGACTCGAACGCTATCCGGCGCATCGCCGAGCCAGTGGAGCCAACCGCAACGCGCCAAGACCGGACCTGCCGGAACCCTACGCACGCGACGACCGTCGATCCGCCATGAGGATCGTGCGCGGGGCCCTCGCAGCGCAGGTGCTGCCCGCTGCAACGGGATGTGGCTCCGGAGGTGCGGAACCCCCTTCTGTCGGCGACCGGGTCCCGGCTTGGCTGTGCGACCCCACGGAGCGGATCCTCAGCGCTGTTGACCCGACTGAGCCACCGACGGATCGAACGCTGCGGGAAGCTGTACGGCTCGTCCTGGAACCGCCGTACACGGTCTCGCGACAGCGAGCCTCCGAGGCGATGGCCCGAACCTTTGCGGACGACTCACTGACCGGCGAGCACCGATTCGTCCGATGGCAGACCACGGGCGGCTGGTACAGGGAGGCAGCCGAAGAGTGCCCGTAGCGGACCCGCGGCGGTCAGCGCCGGATCCCGACCTCCGGTTTGCTCCCCGACCAGTTCAGCCGATCCGGCTGCGCGAGACGCGGCGACGACAGGGCGCTGCTCTCGGTCGACCGGACGTCCGCCGTCGGCACTAGCCTCGAACGCATGCCGGTCCCCCTGAAGTACGCAGTCGTGGAGCGAGAGCGTCGCTACCTCCTGTCGAAGCTGCCCACCGGGGTCGCGAGCAGGCAGGAGATCGTCGACCGCTACCTGGATGGCACCAGGCTCCGTCTGCGCGAGGTCCACGAGGAGGACGGCACGGTCGTCCGCAAGCTCGGACACAAGGTCCGTCTCACCGACGGACCTCGGGAGGTCGCGTGCACGAACCTCTACCTGGACGAGGTCGAGTGGGCTCTGCTGTCTTCGTTGCCTGCCCGGATCCTTCGCAAGACGAGGTACCTGGTCCCGTGGGGTCGAAGCCAGGTCGCGATCGACGAGCACGAGGACGGCACGCTCGTTGCCGAGATCGATGACGGCGACGAGCCGTCGGCCTGCCTACCGGACTGGCTCGACGTCGTTCGTGACGTGACTGACGACGAGAGCTGGACCGGCGGCGCGATCGCACGCTGAGAGACGTATCGATCGCCGATGCACGGGGCGGGTGCCTCCGTCCGTCGGCAGGCGCGGACTCAGCGGTCGCCGGCAGCCGGCACGGGGGTCTGCTGGTAGAGGCACAGGCGCCAGACGTCGTCGTCCAGCCGGTAGACGCTAGACATCGCGGCGACGAAGGGCTCCGGGTCGGCGTCTCGCCAGGCCGTGGCGACGTACACCAGCGTCGCACTGTCCGAACCGGTCACCACGATGCGCTCGTCGCCGATCTCGTACCTGCTCCACGGCGGCGCCTCCCCGAGCGAGGCCACCACCGAAACCCGATCGAGGACCATGCCGTTCGCCAGCACCATCAGGGCGTCCTCGGTCATCAGCTCGCCGTAGAACTCGCCACCGGTGCTGGTGCACAGCGCGTCCCAGCCCCGGCGCTCGAGGTCCAGGAGCGTGGTCCTCAGGCTCTCGTCTCCCATGTCTTCGCATGCTAGCCAGACGGGCGCCAGCAGGGTCACCGCCCTGGGACGTCGGGCCGGCCATCGAGCTTCGCCACACCTCAGACCATGACCCGCGGGTGACGAACCCCGCATGCCCGGGGCCTGCGCCGGGGACCGGGTTGCGGTGACGTCGTTGTGGACCTTCGGGCACGGCACCGCCGACCGACAGGCGCTGACCGACCTCCTCACCGCGAGCGGGGTGGCCGCGGTGGTCGACGTACGCCGCTTCCCGGGCAGCCGGCGTGACGCCAACCTCCACCGCGACGCGATGGCCCGGTGGCTGCCGGCCACCGGGGTCGACTACCGCTGGGAGCCGAGGCTCGGGGGCAGGCGGCGGGTGCCGGCCGGCCAGAACCCTGAGGTCGACGGGTGGTGGCGGGTCACCTCGTTCCGCGCGTACGCCACCCACATGCGGACCGCCGAGTTCGCCGACGCCCTCGGCGAACTCCTGGCGCAATCCGCCTCCGCGGACGGTCCGGTGGCGATCATGTGCAGCGAGACGGTGTGGTGGCGCTGCCACCGCCGGATGATCAGCGACGCCGCCGTCCTCCTCCGCCACGTCGACGTGCGGCACCTGGGCCACGACGGCCGGCTCGCGGCCCATCCCCCGGCGGACGGCGCACGGGTGACCGACGACGGCCTGCGGTACGACGCAGCGTCGTCGGTCGCTGCGCCGACCACGGAGGCGTTGCACCGCTGACCTCGGGGCACCGGGCCCCCCGTGACCGTCCTGCTCCTCACCTTCGGCGCGGCCCTGCTCCTGGCGGTGCTGACCTCGTCGCTGGCCTCCCGCAGCCCGCTGTCGACCACCGGCGTCTTCCTCGCCGCCGGGATCGTGACCGGCCCGCTGGTGCTCGACCTCGTCGACGTGTCGACCCCGAACGTCGAGCTGGCCGCGGAGGTCGCTCTCTTCGTCATCCTGTTCACCGACGGCCAGCACGCGCCGTGGTCGGTGCTGCGCCGGCACTGGAACGCTCCGGCGCGCGCGCTCCTCCTCGGCATGCCGATCTCCCTGCTCGTCGTGGCGGCCCTGGGACACTGGGTCGCCGGCCTGCCGTGGGCATCGGCGCTGGTGCTCGGCGCGATCCTGGCGCCGACCGACCCCGTGTTCGCCTCGGCGCTGGTCGGGCGCGAGGACGTGCCCAAGGGAGTGCGGCACCTGCTCAACATCGAGAGCGGCCTCAACGACGGGTTGGCGCTCCTCGCCGTGCTCGTCCTCGTCGGCGTCGCCGGCGGCGACCCCGAGGGGTGGTCGACGGACCCGTGGATCCTCCTGCTCGAGCTCGGAGTGGGGATCGTGCTGGGCGTCGTCCTGCCGCTCCTCGTGGACCTGGTGCTGCGCCTCCCCGGGGTGGAGAGCATCCCGTCGCTGCGGCCCCTCGGCGTGATCGCCGTGGCCGTCCTGCTCTACGGCGTCTGCGAGCTGGTCCACGCCAACCAGTTCCTGGCGGCGTTCGTCGCGGGCGCCACCATCGCCACGCTCCGGCCCCGGGTCTCGGAGTCCTTCCGCGAGACCGGCGAGCTGGTCAGCGAGCTGGCCAAGGGCGGCGCCCTCATCGCCTTCGCCGGGCTGCTGGAGCCGGAGCTCTTCCTCGACGCCGGGTGGACCGCCCTCGTCGTCGCCCTGCTGGTGGTCGCGATCTCACGGCCGCTGCCGATCCTAGCCGTCCTGCCGGGCAGCGGTCTCGACCGGCGGGCGCGCATCGCCGTCGCCTGGTTCGGCCCGAAGGGCTTCGCCAGCGTGGCGTACGGCGTCATCGTGGCCTCCAGCGGCATCCCGGACGCCGACGAGGTGCTCGCCATCGTCACCGTGACCGTCCTGGTCTCGGTGCTCGCCCACTCGACCACCGACGTCGTGGTCGCGAACTGGCTGCGCCCCGACCCCGAGCGCGACCGACCGGCTCTCGACCCCGGCTGAGGTCAGGCGTCGGTCAGAGGGTCCGCTCGACGGTCGGCTGGAGGACCGCCTCGACCAGCGAGTCGCTGCGCAGGTGGGCGCCCGCCTGGTAGTCGGGATCGCGGACCATGTCGGAGAAGCTCCGCCGGGTCGGGTACCGCACCACCAGCACCGCGTCCCACGCCTGACCGTCCTCGGCCACGAGCGCGGTGTCGCCGCGGCCGTAGTAGAGGACCTCGGCGCCGAGCGCCTCGGCGTGCGGCCGGAAGTGCCGCAGGTACTCCTCGTACCCGGCCTCGCCGCCGTCCTGGCGGAACCGGAGGAGGTTGAGCATGACCACCGGGCCGTCCGGGTCCTGCTCGACGAAGTGCTTCAGGTCCCGGCCACGCGGGTCGATCGCCACGGTGTCTCCTCGTGTCGGTGCTGGGGCAACGGGGCCATCATGGCGGGCCCCTCCCCGCTGCCGCCCGACGGGTGAGGTCTGACACGCTGCTCCCGAGCGCCGGACCGGCACCACCCTCGACAGGCGGGAGAGCACCATGAAGCTGCAGACGACGATCGATGCACCGGGGTCGGGTACGCCGGAGTGGCCGATGCTGGTCGGTGGGGAGTGGGTGCCGGCGTCGAGCGGTGAGTGGCGTGACGTGGTGTCGCCGGCGCGGGGTGACCAGGTGCTGGCGCGGGTGCCGGAGGCGTCGCGCGAGGACCTGGACCGGGCGGTGGCTGCGGCGCGGGAGGCGTTGCCGGCGTGGCGGGCGTTGCACTTCCGCGAGCGCGGGACGGTGCTGTTGCGGATCGCGGAGGCGTTGGAGGGGTTGGCGGAGGAGTTCGCGGTGTTGACGGCGCAGGACACCGGCAACGCGCTGCGGACCCAGGCGCGGCCGGAGTCGGCGACCCTGGTGGCGCTGTTCCGCTACTTCGGCGGGGTGGCCGGGGAGTTCAAGGGCACGGTGCTGCCCGCTGGTGATGACCAGCTGCAGTACACCCGGCTCGAGCCGCTGGGCGTGGTGGGCGCGATCCTGCCGTGGAACTCGCCGTTGATGATCGCGGCGATGAAGCTTCCCGCGGCGCTCGCGGCGGGGAACACCCTGGTGGTCAAGCCGGCCGAGGACGCGCCGCTGACGATCCTGAAGCTGGCGCAGGTGATGAGCGAGCACCTGCCCGCGGGAGTGCTGAACGTGGTCACCGGTGTCGGGGAGACCGTCGGCCAGGCGATCTCCGAGCACCCCGGGATCGACAAGGTCTCCTTCACCGGTTCCTCGCAGGTCGGCCGGATCGTCGGCGCGACCGCGGGTGGCCGGCTGGCCCACCAGTCACTCGAGCTGGGCGGGAAGTCGCCCAACATCGTGTGTCCCTCCGCGGCGGCACCCGACGTCATCGAGGCCACCGCCGAGGGGGTGCTGCTGGCGATGCGGTTCACCCGCCAGGGCCAGTCCTGCACCGCCGGGTCGCGGCTGTTCCTCCACGCCGACGTCCACGACGAGTTCCTCGAGGTCCTCGCGCGCAAGGTCTCCGCACTCAAGGTCGGCGACCCGCTGGCCGAGGAGACCGACATGGGGGCGATCATCAACGCCACCCAGTACCAGCAGGTCCTCGACTACGTCGAGGAGGGCAAGGCCCAGCCCGGCGCCCGGGTGGTCCTCGACGGCTCCCGCGACGTGCCCGACGGGCTGTCGGGCTACTTCCAGGGCCCCACCATCCTCGCCGGGGTCGCCAACGACTGGCGGATCGCCCGCGAGGAGGTCTTCGGCCCCGTGCTGGTCGTCATCCCCTGGCGCGAGGAGGACGAGGTGGTCGCGATGGCCAACGACTCCCACTACGGCCTCGCGGCGTTCGTGTGGTCCCGCGACCTCGACCAGGCCCTCGGCCTCGCGCACCGCATCGAGTCCGGCTGGGTCCAGGTCAACCAGGGCGGCGGCCAGGTCATCGGCCAGTCCTACGGCGGCTACAAGGCTTCCGGCATCGGCCGGGAGTTCTCCATCGAGGGCGCGATCGAGGGCTTCACCCAGACCAAGCAGATCAACGTCAAGCTGGGTCGATGACGGGGCCGACGACCGACCAGCACGACGGGTTCCTCGACGGAGTCCTCGTCCTCGACCTCTCCCGCGCCCTGGCCGGGCCGCACGCGGCGATGATGCTCGGCGACCTCGGCGCCCGGGTGATCAAGGTCGAGACCCCGGAGGGCGGCGACGACTCCCGCGGCTGGGGACCGCCCTTCGTCGGCGACCCCGCCGACCGGCAGTCGACGTACTTCCTGAGCGCGAACCGCAACAAGGAGTCGATCACCCTCGACCTCAAGGACACCTCCGAGGGAGGGGACCTCGAGGTGCTGCGCAGGCTGGTCGCGAAGGCCGACGTGCTGGTGGAGAACTTCCGCACCGGCGTCATGGACCGCCTCGGCCTCGGCGTCGAGGCCCTGCACGAGATCAACCCGCGGCTGGTGATCTGCTCGATCACCGGCTTCGGCCACGACGGCCCCGAGGGCGGACGCGCCGGCTACGACCAGATCGCCCAGGGCGAGGCGGGGCTGATGTCGCTGACCGGCCCCTCCCCCGACCAGCCCACCAAGGTCGGCGTCCCCATCGGCGACCTGCTCGCCGGCATGAACGCCGCCTACGGCGTGGTCGCCGCCCTCTACGACCGCGAGCGCACCGGCCGCGGCACCGTGGTCCGCACCAGCCTGCTCGCCGCCATCGTCGGCGTCCACGCCTACCAGGGCACCGCCTGGACCGTCGGTGGCCAGGTCCCCCGAGCCATGGGCAACCACCACCCCTCCATCGCCCCCTACGGCCTGTTCGCCACCGGCGACGGTGCGATCCAGATCGCCGTCGGCTCCGAAGGCCTCTGGCGTCGCCTCCTCCCCGTGCTCGGCGAGGCCGCCCACGCACCCGAGTACGCCACGAACGCCTCCCGCGTCGCCCATCGCGAGCAGCTCATCGAGCTGCTCGAGGGCGCCTTCGCCACCCGCACCAGCGACGACCTCCTCGCCGAGCTCGCCGACCTCGGGATCCCCGCCGGCAAGGTCCGCACCCTCGACGACGTCTACACCTGGGACCAGGTCCGCTCCCAAGGGCTCCTCGTCGACGTCACCGACCCCCACGCCGGCGACCTGCAGCTGCCCGGCCCCCCGCTGCGCACCGACGGCCCACCCGGCACCGGCACCCGCCGGACCCACGCGGCCCCACCACGCCTCGGCCAGCACAACGACGCCATCCGCGCCTGGCTCGACGGCGAGGGCAGCGCGAACAGCGAGGACGGCCCCCGCGCCGGCTAGCTCGTCGAGGGCTCGAGGGGCTCGAGCATCGAGAACGGCACGGTCACCACGCCGCCGGGCACCTTCACGTGGAACCGGGTGCGGGCCCGCTTGAGGACCACGCCCACCGCACCGTGGTACCGGCCGGGCGCGACCACCCTCGCCCGCTGGCCCACCTGGACGGTCGCCGCCGCCGACCCCGGGCCAGCGAGGACGAGACGCAGCTGGGCGTCGTACTCGGGCGACATGGGGACCTCGCGCCCACGGTGGGTCCAGGTCAGCAGGTGGGCGCGGTCGAAGCCCCGCGAGCAGCGGCTGCACGACGCCGGTCGGGGCGGGCGGCGGTGCCGGCTGACCCGGTGGCCGGCCGGGCAGGTGCCCACCCAGTCACCGTCGATCGTGCCAGCGCCCGGGTCGGTGCAGCGCCGCCCCGAGCACCCGATCCGCAGCGCCGTCGCCCGCCACACGGCGTCGTGACCGTGGTGCGCACCGACCAGTGCGTGGGCGATCTCGTGGAGCACCGTGTCGCGCACCTCGGCGACGCCGTGGAGCTGGGTGAGCGGCGCGCTGAGGCCGATCTGCCGCAGGCCCGGGCGGCACACGCCGGCTCGGCGCTTGGCGCGGTCGAGGACGACCGTCCACCCCACGAGCCCGTGCTCGTCCATCAGCTCCCGCGCCATCCCCAGCGCCTGCTCCAGGTCCACGCGACGACCCTAGGCTCGGGCACCGACAGGCCCCGGCGTTGGTACGGTCCGGCCGTGTCGATCACTCCTCCCGACCCCGCCCTCGTCGCTGCCGCCACCGAGCGCCTGGCCGCCCTCGCCACGCCGGCGGGGGCCCTCGGACGCCTCGGCGACCTCGGGGTCTGGCTCTCCGCAGCCCTCGGCTCGGTGCCGCCGCCCGAGCTCGACGACGTCCGGCTCGTGGTCTTCGCCGGAGACCACGGCGTCGCCGCGCACGGCGTCTCGGCGTACCCGGCCGCGGTCACCCCGGCGATGGTGCGGACCTTCGTCGCCGGCCGTGCCGGGGTCTCGGCGCTGGCGCGCGCGCACGGCGTCGCCGTGCGGGTCCTGGACCTCGGCGTCGACGACGACCTGCCGGACGTGCCCGCCGAGGTCGGCGCCCGAAAGGTGCGGCGTGGCAGCGGTGCGATCCACCTCGAGGACGCGCTGAGCGCGGAGGAGCTCGAGCGGTCGCTCGCCGTGGGGCGTGCCGTGGCCGGCGAGGAGATTGCCGCCGGCGCCCAGCTCTTGGTGAGCGGCGACATGGGGATCGGCAACACCACCCCGGCCGCCGCGCTGGTCGCCGCGGCGCTCGGCCTCCCCGCCGAGGAGGTCGTGGGCCGCGGCACCGGGGTCGACGACGACGGGCTCGCCCGCAAGACCGAGGTGGTGCGTCAGGCGCTGCGTCGGGCCGGCGCCCGGACCGACGACCCGGTCCAGACCCTGGCCGCGCTCAGCAGCGCCGACCTCGCGGCCACCACCGGCTACCTGGTCGCGGCGGCCGAGGCCGGGGTCCCCGTGCTGCTCGACGGGCTGATGTCGGTGGCGTGCGCGGTGAGCGCCGAGCGGCTGGCGCCGGGCGCCGCCGCCTGGTTCGCCGCGGGCCACCGCTCGACCGAGCCGGCCCAGTCGCTCGCCCTCGAGAAGCTCGGGATCACACCGGTGCTCGACCTCGGCCTCCGGCTCGGCGAGGGCAGCGGGGCGGTCGCCGCCGTCCCGGTGCTCCGCAGCGCCGTCGCGCTCCTGCGTGACGTCGCGCTGCTCTCCGAGGTCCTGCCCGGGTGAAGGACGCCTGGCGACTCTCGGTGGGCACGCTCACGGCGGTCCGGGTCGCGCCCCCGCGGTCGGTCGACGGGCGTACGGCGGGGATCGCCATGCTGCTCGCGCCGCTCGCCGTGCTCCCGTTGGGCCTGGCCGTCGCGCTCGGCGCCCTGGTCGGCCGGGAGGTGGGGCTGACCGCGTTGACCACGGCCGTGCTCGCCGTCGCGGTGCTGGCGGCCGGCAGCCGGGCGCTGCACCTCGACGGGCTCGCGGACGTCGCCGACGGCCTCACGGCCTCCTACCAGCGCGAGCGGTCGCTGGAGGTGATGAAGTCGGGAGCAGCGGGTCCGGCCGGGGTGGCCGCCGTCGTCCTCGTCCTCGGGGTGCAGTGCGCGGCGTTGGCCTCGCTGCTGCGGCGAGAGGACGGCTGGCTCCTGGCCGGGGCGCTCGTGTGCCTGTCGCGGTGCGCGCTCGCGCTGGCCTGCACCCGCGGCGTCCCGGGCGCGCGGCCCGACGGCCTCGGCGCGACGTACGTCGGCTCGGTCCGGCCGCTGGCCACGGTGGCACTCTGGCTGGTGGCCGCCGCGGTCGCCGCCGCCCTGGCCGGCCTCGCCGGCGTGGTGGCGGTGCTCGTCGCGCTCGCGGCAGTGGCCGTCCTCCTGCACCGGGCGGTGCACCGCTTCGGCGGGGTCACCGGGGACGTCTTCGGCGCCGCCGTGGAGGTGGCGCTCGCCGCGCTCCTCGTGGTCGTCAGCGCCTGAGAGCGCGCCCCGCACGACCCGGTCGGCCGTGGCTCACAGCGGGTCGGGGAGGCGCAGGACGCGGCCGGCGACGACCAGGTGCACCTCGTCGCAGGCCCCTCCGACGCGCTGGTTGACCGTCCCGAGCAGGTCCCGGAAGAGGCGGCCGGCGCGGTGGGCGGGGACCACGCCGAGGCCGACCTCGTTGGTCACCAGCACCACCGGTCCGGGGGCGGCGGTGACGGCGCCCACGACGCCGTCGACGGCGGCGGTCACGACTCGGTGCACCTCGTCGGCGGGCGCCTCCCAGAGGCCGGCCTCGTCGACCAGGGCGGTGACCCAGGTGCCCAGGCAGTCCACGAGCACCGGTCCGCGCACGGAGGCCAGCACGCCGGCCACGTCGCGGGTCTCGTGGGTCGTCCAGGACGCCGGCCGGCGCGAGCGGTGAGCCGCCACTCGGGCCGCCCAGTCGGCGTCCTCCGAGCGCACCGGCGGCCCGGGGGCGACGTACGCGACCGGCCCGGCCTCCGGCACCAACCGCTCCGCGTGGGTCGACTTCCCCGAGCGCACGCCCCCGGTCACCAGCACCTTCACCCGCGCACCTGCACGGGAGCACCCTAGCCGCCTTGTGATCGGACGCCCGACCTCTTGCTAGGGCGTCCAACCAAATGGCAGAGTGCCACCCATGAGCACCCTCGACCCCGAGGAGCGGCAGGCGATCGTCGAGGCCGTCCGCGACTTCACCGAGACCCGGATAGCGCCGCACGCCGTCGAGTGGGACCAGGCCCACCACTTCCCCGTCGACGTCCTCGCCGAGGCCGGCACGCTCGGGCTCGGCGCGATCTACGCCCGCGAGGACGTCGGCGGCTCGGGGCTGGGCCGCAGCGAGGCGGTGCTGATCTTCGAGGAGCTCGCCCGCGGCGACGTCGCGGTCGCCGCCTACATCTCGATCCACAACATGGCCGTCTGGATGATCGACACCTTCGGCACCGACGAGCAGCGCCGGCGATGGGTCCCGCACCTGGCCGGCATGGAGCACCTCGCCAGCTACTGCCTCACCGAGCCCGACGCCGGCTCCGACGCCGGCAGCCTGCGCACGAGCGCGCGGCGCGACGGCGACGACTGGGTGCTCTCCGGCACCAAGCAGTTCATCTCCGGGGCCGGCGCCTCGAGCGTGTACGTCGTGATGGCGCGCACCGGCGAGCCCGGCCCCCGCGGCATCAGCGCGTTCGTCGTCCCCGCCGAGGCGCCCGGCCTCTCCTTCGGCGCGGAGGAGCAGAAAATGGGCTGGCACGCCCAGCCGACCCGGCAAGTGGTCATGGACGACGTCCGCGTCCCCGCGGACCACCTGCTGGGCAGCGAGGGCCAGGGCTTCACCATCGCCATGCGCGGCCTCAACGGCGGGCGGCTCAACATCGCCGCCTGCTCGCTGGGCGGCGCCCAGTGGGCGGTCGACCGGGCGGCCGCCCACCTGACGACCCGCCACGCGTTCGGGGGCCCGCTGGCCGACCAGCAGGGCCTGGTCTTCGCGCTCGCCGACGCGCAGATCGAGCTCCAGGCCGCGCGCTGCATGCTCCGCGACGCCGCAGCCAGGCTCGACGCCGAGGACCCGCAGGCCGCGGTCGTCGTCGCCGGCGCCAAGCGGTTCGTCACCGACGCGGGCTGGAGGGCCGCCAACACCGCGCTGCAGCTGCACGGCGGCTACGGCTACCTTGCCGAGTACGGCATCGAGAAGGTCGTCCGCGACCTCCGCGTCCACCAGATCCTCGAAGGGACCAACGAGATCATGCGAGTCATCGTGGGCCGTGCGCTCATCCAGGGGGCGGCGTGACCGACCACCCGCAGGACGCCGCCCGGGAGGCCGTCGAGCCGGAGGTCGTCGTCTCCACCGACGGCCGTCTCGGCCGCCTCGAGCTCAACCGGCCGCGCGCCATCAACGCCCTCAACCACCCGATGGTGGGCCTGCTGCAGGAGGCACTCGAGGCGTGGCGCGACGACGACGCGGTCCGCACGGTGCTGCTCACCGGTCGTGGCGAGCGCGGGCTGTGCGCCGGAGGCGACATCGTCTCGATCTGGAAGGACGCCAAGGCGGGCACGCACGAGTCCGCCCGGTTCTGGGCCGACGAGTACGTCTTGAACCACACGATCGGCCACTACCCCAAGCCGTACGTCGCGGTGATGGACGGCATCGTGCTCGGCGGCGGGATCGGCGTCTCCGCGCACGCCAGCCACCGGGTCGTGACCGAGCGGTCCTCCCTCGGCATGCCGGAGACGGGCATCGGCTTCGTCCCGGACGTCGGCGGCACCTGGCTGCTCTCCTCCGCCCCCGGCGAGCTCGGCACCCACCTCGGGCTCACCGCCGGGTCGGTCGGCGCGGGCGACGCCATCGCCCTGGGCCTGGCCGACCACTTCGTGCCCACCGAGCGCCTCGGCGAGCTCGCCCGACGGCTCGTCGACGAGGACGCCGCCGAGGTGCTGGCCGACCTGGCCGAGGACGCGCCGGCCGCGCCGCTGCTCGAGCAGCAGGGCTGGATCGACGAGTGCTACGCCGGGGACGACGCGGCCGCGATCCTCCGGCGCCTGCGCGAGCATCCCGCGCCCGAGGCCCAGCAGGCCGCGGAGACGCTGGCGAAGCGGTCACCCTTCGCGGTGACGACCACCCTGCGCGCGCTGCGCGAGGCGGCCGGCATGGCCGACCTCGGCGAGGCCCTGGCCATGGAGCTGCGGCTGACCGTGCGCTTCCTCGACGTACCCGACTTCGTCGAGGGCGTGCGGGCCCAGGTCATCGACAAGGACCGCAACCCCCGGTGGACACCCGCCACCCTGGAGGAGGTCGACGGCGACGCCGTCGCCGCCCTCTTCGCACCACTGCCCGAGGGTGAGCTCCGGCTCCCCACCAGCCCCGGAGGAACCGCATGAGCACCTCGTCCACCATCGCCTTCATCGGCCTCGGCAACATGGGCGGCCCGATGGCCGCGAACCTCGTCGCGGCGGGTCGCACCGTCACCGGCTTCGACGTCGGCACGGACGCGTGCGAGCGGGCCTCGGCGGCCGGGGTCGACGTCAAGGCCTCGGCCGCGGAGGCGGTCGCCGAGGCGGGCACCGTCCTCACGATGCTGCCCAACGGCACCCTCCTCCTCCAGGTCTACGACGAGGTGCTGACCGCGGCGCCGACCGGGACCCTCTTCGTCGACTGCTCCACCGTCGCCGTGTCCGACGCGCGCACCGCCGCGGAGCGGGCCGTCGCCGCCGGTCACCGCGCGGCGGACGCCCCCGTCTCCGGAGGCGTGGGCGGCGCCGAAGCCGGCACGCTCACCTTCATGCTCGGCTGCGAGGAGGCCCTCGTGGAGGAGGCGACGGCGCTGCTCGACCCGATGGCGGGCCGGGTCGTCCACTGCGGGGCCTCGGGCGCCGGCCAGGCCGCCAAGATCTGCAACAACATGGTGCTGGGCGCCTCGATGATCGCCGTCTCGGAGGCCTTCGTGCTCGGCGAGAAGCTCGGTCTCACGCACCAGGCGTTCTTCGACGTCGCGTCCACCGCCTCGGCACAGTGCTGGGCGCTGACCACCAACTGCCCCGTGCCCGGCCCGGTGCCGACCAGCCCCGCCAACCGCGACTGGCGGCCGGGATTCGCCGGGGCCCTCATGGCCAAGGACCTCGGGCTGGCCCGACGGGCGGTCGAGGAGTCCGGCACGGACGCCGCGGTGGGCAGCCTCGCCGAGGAGCTCTATCGTCGGTTCGCCGAGGAGGGCGGGGCCGGCCTCGACTTCTCGGCCATCGTCAACACCATCCGGGAGCGCTCCGCCGCGGCGGAGTGAGCCCGCCGCCCGGACACCGACAAGGAGCCAGGAGCCGCATGTCGTCGTACGAGACCATCCAGGTCAGCCGCGAGGGTCGGGTCGCGACCATCACCCTCGACCGCCCGAAGGCGCTCAACGCCCTCAACGCCCAGCTGATGACCGAGGTGGTCGCCGCCGCCGAGGAGCTCGACGCCGACCGGGGCGTCGGCGCGATCGTCGTCACCGGCTCCGAGCGCGCGTTCGCGGCCGGCGCCGACATCAAGGAGATGGCGGCCCAGTCCTACGCCGACATGGCGCTCGGTGACTGGTTCGCGGCGTGGGACCGGTTCACCCAGGTGCGGACGCCGGTGATCGCCGCCGTCTCCGGGCACGCGCTCGGCGGTGGCTGCGAGCTCGCGATGATGTGCGACATGGTGATCGCGGCGGAGTCCGCCCGGTTCGGCCAGCCTGAGATCAACCTCGGTGTCTTCCCCGGCATCGGCGGCACCCAGCGGCTGACCCGCGCCGTGGGCAAGGCGGTGGCGATGGACCTCATCCTCACCGGCCGCACGCTCACCGCTCAGGAGGCGCTCGCCGTCGGCCTGGTCTCCCGCGTGGTGCCCACCGAGGAGCTGCTCGGCCAGGTCGCCGAGATCGCCGCGGGCATCGCCGAGAAGTCGCTGCCCGTCCTCTACGCGACGAAGGAGGCGGTCAACCGTGCCTTCGAGACGACGCTGGCCGAGGGCGTGAAGTTCGAGCGCCGCACGTTCCACGCGACCTTCGCCCTGGAGGACCGGACCGAGGGCATGGGTGCGTTCGTGGAGAAGCGGAAGGCCGAGTTCAGGCACCGCTGAGCTCGGCGCCGAGGCTCCGCAGGTACGCCGCGACCGCGTCGGCCACGAGGGCCCCGTGGGTGAGCGGCACCATGTGCGCACCCACCGGCAGGGTGACCACGCGCGAGCCCTCGGGCGCGAGCGACGCCAGCCGCTCGGCCCAGTCGCGCGGGCAGATCCGGTCGCGCCGTCCCCGGACGACGAGCACCGGCGGTCGCACCCTGGCGAGGGGCACGCCGATGGGCTGGCAGCGGGTCGCGTCCATGGTCCGGGCGATGACGCCCAGGCCGGTGCGCAGGTAGCTGCGCACCAGCACCGGCACCTCGCCGGGCCGCTCGTGGACGGCGGTCCGCAGCCACCGCTCGGCCAGGCCCACCCAGGACCGGGCCCGCGGGTCGGTGGTCGGACCGACGAGCACCACGCCCACGACCCGGCCGTGGTTGGCGGCGGCCGCCTCGGCGACGACCTGGCAGCTGGCCGAGTGCGCGAGGAGGACGACCGGCCCCTCGACCTCCGCGAGGTGGTCCAGGAGCCGGCGGGCCGAGGAGGCCGGGTCCAGTGCCTGGTGCCGCTGCGCCGGCTCGCCGTACCCGGGCAGCAGGACCGTGCGCGAGGGCCGTGGCCGGAGTTGGCGCAGGGTCGTCTCCCAGTCGGTGCGGCTCAGGCCGAGGCCCGGGACCGCGACCAGGGCCACGCCACCGCCGGCCACCGGGTCAGGGCGCGAAGTCACCGCGTCCCGCCCGGAACCGCCCCAGGACCTCGACCAGCACGGCGACGTCGTCCGAGGAGAGGCCGATCGCCTCGAAGACCTCGCGGTTGAGGACCTCGGTGGCCTCGTCGACCAGCGCCGCCCCGGCCGAGGTGAGGACCAGGATGGCCGACCGACCGTCGTCGGGATTGGCCACCCGCTCCACGAGGGCGTCGTCGGCGAGTCGCGCCGCGAGACTGGTCAGGGAGGTGGGATGCACCTGCAGCCGTTGACCGGCGCGCCGCATCGTCATCCGCTGCTCCGAGGCGAACGACAACAGCCGGAGCAGCTCGAACCGGGCGAAGGTCAGGCCGAAGGGCCGCAGCAGCGCGTCGATCTGGGTGAGCAGCAGCTGCTGCGCCCGCATGATCGAGGTGACCGCTGCCATGCCCGGTGCGGCCTGCTCCCAGCCGTGGGCGGTCCACTGCCGGCGCGCTTCGGCGATGGGGTCACGCCCGGAGGCGGGACCCGAGGCGGGAGATGTCGTCATCGGCCGGGAGCCTAGGCCACCGGGCCGGTCGGCTCAGTCGTGCGGCCAGAGCCGCTCGGTCACCGCACGCGCCGCGTCGACCAGCAGCGGCGCCACCCGGGTCAGCGGGGTGTCGGCGTCGCCGACCAGCGAGATGGCACCCACCGGCGCCGAGGCCGGCCCGAGGGAGCCGGCGGGCCGGACGGCGAGCGCGACGCATGCGATGTCGTCGGCCATGCCGCCGTGCTCGAAGGCCAGCCCCCGACGGGCGCGCACGCGGTGGAGGTCTTGGTGGAGCCGGTCGAGCTCCCCGGCGGCGAGCTCCGGGCCGATGACCGCGTCGACCTCCTCCGGCTCCGACCACGCCAGCAACGCCCGGCCGAGCGCGGTCCGGTACGCCGGCAGGCGGCCGCCGACGCGCGAGGGCACCGTCGTGGCACGAGGCCCGCCGATCTTGTCGAGGTAGCGCACGTCCGCACCCTCCAGGACGGCCAGGTGCACGACCAGCCCGGTCCGGACGTGGAGCCGGTGCAGCTGGTCGGCCGCGGCCGCCCGGAGGTCCTCGTGGCCCGTCGCGCGGCCACCGAGGGCGAGCGCCCGACTCCCGAGCGCGTATCCCGACGCGGAGTGCTCGACCCACTCCAGGCGCAACAGCTGCTCGAGGATGCGGTGCGCCGTCGAGCGCGGCAGGTGCGCGGCGCGGGCCACCTGCTCGAGGCTCAGCCTGGCGCCCGGCGACGGGAAGGCGTCGAGGATCAGGGTCATCCGCTCGACCATCGAGGGCGGCGTGCCTGCGCCGGCCGGCCGACCGGCGTCGACCGTTCGTTCCGCCAGCACGGTCATGGGGACCTCCGGGAGACTGAAATCAATTCTGGCGGCGCACGCTAGCAGCGTCCGGGCTCCGACGGAAGCCTCCCGCACGCACGACCGACCACCGCGCCACCTCACCCTTCCGGGCGAGATGGGCTGGTGCAGGTTTCAAGCGAGGACACCCGGGTAGGGAGGAGCCATGACCACGAGTGCTGTTCCGCTGGGACGACGACCGAAGGACCTGCGTCGCAAGAGCGAGACCAAGCGTCTCTTCGAGGAGGCCGCCGCCGCGGCGACCGAGGCGGAGCGCGAGCAGATCCACGAGCAGATCGTGCTCCTGAACATCGAGGTCGCACGCACGCTGGCCTCCCGGTTCCGCAACCGCGGGGTCCCGCTCGAGGACCTCGAGCAGGTCGCGATGCTCACGCTGGTGCGGATCGTGCCGAAGTTCGACGCCAGCAAGGACCGCGACTTCCTCGCCTACGCCGTGCCCTCGATCCGAGGAGACCTCAAGCGGTACTTCCGCGACTTCGGGTGGATGGTGCGGCCTCCCCGCCGCGTCCAGGAGATCCAGTCGGAGGTCGTCGCCGCGCACCAGCGCGCCCGCGAGTCCGGCGAGCCGGCGTCGCCGGAGAAGATCGCCGAGCAGCTGGACCTCAAGCCCTCGGAGGTGCAGGCCGCGCTGATGGCGGACGGCTGCTTCCAGCCTCTCTCCCTGGACGTCCCCGTCTCGCCGGACCACGGCCGCGGGTCCCTCGGCGACACCCTGAGCGACGGCGAGCCGATGGGCGAGCAGGCGGCCGAGGCCCGCGCGATGCTCACCCCGCTGATGCGCGACCTCAGCGAGCGCGACCGCCGGATCCTGCACCTGCGCTTCGCCGAGGACTGCACGCAGCAGGAGATCGCCGACCAGCTCGGCGTGACCCAGATGCAGGTCTCCCGCCTCCTCAGCCGCATCCTCGGCACCCTCCGCGAGGGCATCGGCGACCTGGAGCCCACCGCTTCCTGACCCACCCACCTCCCACGACGACAGCCCGGCGCTCCTTGGAGCGGCGGGCTGTCGCGTTCCTCGGGCTAGGCGGGTCCGGGGACCGCCCCGGCCAGCCGGCCGGCCACCCCGGTCAGCTCGACGACCCGACGGACCGCGACGCTCGACGGGCCGACCGCGAAGGTGCCGCCCGAGGAGGAGACCTCCTCCTCGCACGCCAGCAGGGCCGCCAGGCCCGTGCAGTCGAGGAACGTGACGCCCTCGAGGTCGAGGACCACCGAGCTGAAGCCCTCCCGCGCACGGCGGGACACCTCTCCTCGCAGACCGGCCGCCGAGAGGACGTCGAGCTCCCCGGTGACCACGACGCGCAGCCGCGGCGGATCGGCCACGGAGTCGAGTGAGAAGTACACGGAACCCACCATCCGGGCCCTGAGGTCCTGGTCAGGCGCCGGAGCGCCCGGCGTGTCCATCGACGATACGCCTCTTGGCCGGGGCCGTCATGACCCTCGGATGAACGCCCGGCGACGGTCCGGCTCCGGGCGCCCCGCGCGCCTCCGGGCCCGGCGGTCGCGCGGTCGACCGGGCGTTTCAGGTGCCGGGCGAGCGGGAAGGAGGGTGCAGCGCCGCGCCACCGTCCCGCTCCTCTCGGACGTCCCGCAGCCCGCGACCCGGGGGCGGACTGCAGCGGGACGGGACGGTGGGCCCGGCTTGTCCCGGGGCCCCCTGGTGGCCCCGGAGACGATCAGCACCAGCCGAGCCACCGAGGACTGGTCGAGGCGCCCTGCGTCTGGTCCTGGTGGAGATGGGCACGGCCCTGCCCACGCCGGGGCTTGCGGTGACCGGCGGCCGTGACGACTCCCGTGGCGGGTGCGGTCCCGGCTACGTTGTCGATCACGCTGGACGAGCCTTCCACCCCTCCGATCCTCGGGAGATCAGATGTCGTCGAACGCAGGTAGCTCCTCGGCCGTGGTCGTGGGCGCGGGAGTGATCGGCCTCACCACCGCCGTCCTGATGGCCGAGCGCGGGTACGACGTCCGGGTGGTCGCCGCGCAGGCGCCCCTCCAGACGACGTCGGTGGTCGCCTCGGCGATGGTGGGACCGAACCTGTTCCCCGAGGCGACGCCGCCCTTCGAGTGGGAGCGGCGCGGCCGCGAGGCGTTCACCCGTCTCGCCGAGGAGACGGGGTCGGGCGTCACGCTGCGGCGGGGGGCGCTGGTCGCCCGTCAGCCGCCACCGTTCCCGATGACGCTCGACGGCAGGCCCATCGACACCGTGGACGACGGCTCGCTGCCCGAGGGGTTCGGCTGGGGCTTCCGCACGGTGACTCCGGTCGTCGACATGCGGGCGTACCTGCGCTTCCTGCTGGCCCGGCTCGACGCCGCGGGCGGCCGGGTGGAGATCCGCCGCCTCAGCTCGCTCACGGAGGCCGCCCGCGAGGCGCCAGTCGTGATGAACTGCTCGGGTCTGGGCGCGAGGGAGCTGGCGGGGGTGGCAGTGCGCCCGGTGCGGGGGCAGCACGTCGTGGTGGCCAACCCCGGCATCGAGGAATTCTTCATGGAGTCCCCCTTCGGGCCGAGCTGGATCTCCTTCTGGCCCCACGGCGACCGGGTGGTGCTCGGCAGCACAGCCGCCCGGGACGACAGCGACACCGCTCCGCGGGAGCAGGAGGTGCACGAGATCGTCGCCCGGTGCGCTCAGGTCGACCCCCGGTTCGCCGACGCCTCCGTGCTGGAGGTGCAGGTCGGCCTGCGTCCGGAGCGGGAGGAAGGCGTGCACCTGGCCGTGCAGGAGGTCGCCGGCTCGACGTGTGTCCACAACGTGGGCCACGGCGGATCGGGTGTGAGCCAGTCCTGGGGCACCGTGGAGGCGGCACTCGAGCTCCTGGACGACGCCCTCGCCTCCCGCTGATCCGACCCGTGAGCCGTTCGGCCGCCGCAGAGCGCACCGAACCGTGGCGCCGTCACCGTGCAACCAGCTGGCGAAGCCGAGCAGGGAGGCCGCCACCAGCCATGGCAGACTCGCGCCCGTGGAGGGATCCGGGACCGAGCGCAGGGCACTCGTCGTCGAGGACGACGAGGACATCCGCTCGCTGATCGAGTACACCCTCCAGACCCAGGGCTTCGAGGTCACGGCGGTCGAGACCGGCCTGGCCGGCGTCGAGGCGGTGCACCGGATCGATCCGGACCTGATCACCCTCGACCTCGGGCTCCCCGGCATCGACGGCATCGAGACCTGCCGGCGGATCCGCGAGACGAGCGACGCCTACGTCGTGATGATCACGGCCCGCGACGAGGAGATCGACCGGCTGATCGGCCTGGAGACGGGAGCCGACGACTTCCTGTCCAAGCCCTTCAGCGTCCGAGAGCTGAAGGCGCGGGTCAACGCGCTCTTCCGCCGGCCCCGTCGGGGCGTCGCTCCCTCCCCCGTCACCACCGGCCCCGCCCAGCCCGAGCACGAGGTGCTCGTGCACGGCGCGCTGCGGGTGGACGTCGACGGCCGACGAGTCTTCCGCGGCGAGGACGAGCTGGCCCTCACCCGCACGGAGTTCGACCTGCTGACCGAGCTGATGCGCACCCCCGCCCGCGTGTGGACCCGAGAGGCGCTGCTGCGCTCGGTCTGGGGCACCGACTGGGCCACCGACACCCACCTGGTCGAGGTCCACGTCGGCAACCTGCGACGGAAGCTGGGCGAGACCAAGGACGGCCCGAAGTTCGTCCGGACGGTGCGCGGAGTCGGCTACCGGATGGAGTCGCTCTAGCGACTCATCGGCCGGCGTGGTCCGCGAGGTAGCCGGCCAGCGCCCAGTCGGCACGGTTCGCCGCGCCCGCCAGGCCGTCCGCCCGCCTCCGGGCCGACGCGACGTCGCGCCGGCGCACGGCCTGCTCGACCTCGAGCGCGGCCGCCGCGAGCTCCGTCGTCCCGACGGTGATCGAGGAGACCTTGAGGCTCAGCACCGCGTCCATCGCCGCCACCAGGTCTCCGGCGACCAGCGCGGCGACGATCCGCTCCACTCGAGCGGGCAGCATCGACTGGTAGCGCCGGGCGAAGACCACCGCGTACTGACCGTCCTGGAGGTCGCGTCCGAGGCGGGCGAGCGCGTCGAGGTCGAGGACGGCATGGGTCACAGCATGGGTCACAGCGTGGTTCACGGCGTGGGTCACAGCGTGGGTCACAGCGGGGCTCCCGGGGCTGGCGATGCGTGAGGGTGCAGGTGCGCGAGGTGCGCTGCTGGCGGCTCGTCCCGTGCGGCCGTCGGGGACGCCGACGGCCGCACCGGTCAGGACGATTGTGACTAGACCACCTCAAGGTGCCAGCCGCGCGATCCTCAGGGTTGGCTCAAGGGCGGGCTCAAGGGTGGGCTCAGGCCGTGTCGAACCACCCCGCGAGCGCGGGCACCCGCCGCAGGACCAGCTGGTCGAGCGCGAGCACCACGAGCAGCGAGAGGCCGAAGAACGGCAGCAGCACGCCGAGCGCGACGACGCCCACCAGCAGCCACGGCGAGGACCGCAGCGGCATCCGTCCGCGCGGCGCCGCGACCGACCCGTGGCCGCGCGGGCGGCGGCGCCACCACATCACCGGACCGGTCACGCAGGAGAAGATGACCGCGGCGCAGACCAGCGCCGCGCCCCAGAACGACCAGAGCCCGAGGCTGCGGCCCTCGTGGAGCCCGATGCCCTGGGCGACCACCTTGGCGAGCGCCGGGTAGTCGTCGTACCCGTAGGTCGACACCACTCCCCCGCCGTACCGGTCGACGTGCACGGTGCGCTCGTCGCTCGGCGCGTCGAAGGCGTAGCCGATCACGGAGAACACGCCGCCCTCGGAGCCGGGCAGCGCGATCGTGTACGGCCGGCGCAGTCCTTCGCGTTCGGCGACCGCGACGGCGGTGTCCACCGACGCGACGTTGACGTCGCCGGCGGTGTGGTCGCCGGGTGGCTCCGACTGCGGGACCTCGCTCTTCTGCTGCGCCCACGGGATCTCGACCGCGTGGCTGTGGGGCAGCGACTCGTCCAGGGTCGAGGCCGGGTCCGAGACCGCACCCGGGTCGGTGCTCCACATCGAGGACCCACGGCTGGTCGCGAACTCCTGGACCTGCGCGCCCCAGAAGCCGGTCCAGGGCAGCCCCGAGACGAGCAGGAAGAGCAGGCCACCCCCGGTGATCGCACCGACGACGCCGTGCCGGACCCGCAGCCGGGCGCCGGGGCGCGCACCCGTGCGGCCCGCCCGCGCCAGCCTCCGGCGGGCCCGGCGTCCACGGAGGTAGAGGTAGTAGCCGGTGATCGCCATGACGATCGCCCAGCACGCGGCGAGCTCGAGGAGCATGTCGCCGAGGCGGCCCGACATCAGGTCGGCGTGCAACCGCACCGCCGTGCCGGACAGCGTCGTGTCGGGGTCCATGGATCCGAGCACCTCGACGGCGTACGGGTCGACGAAGACGTCGCGGCCCTCCCCGTCCGGGAAGGTCACGGAGAAGACGCTGCTGCGGCCCTCCTCGCGCGGCTCGGCGAGCGAGACGACGGTCGCCTCCGGGTACGCCGCGCGGACCGCGGCCAGCTGGGCGCTGTAGGGCTGCGCCGCCGGCTGGGTCGCGGTGGGCTCGGCCGTCATCAGGTCTTGGTGCAGCAGCGGCTCCAGCTCGAAGCGGAACAGGTAGATCAGCCCCGTGCTGGCGAGCACGAGCAGCAGCGGGGCGACCAGGAAGGAGGCGAAGAAGTGCCAGCGCCAGACGGCGCGGAAGAGGCCGCCGCCGCGGGAGCCGCGGCGGTCCCCGGGGGGCCGCCGCCGGGCGGGTCGGTCGAATGGGACGGGTCGTTCGTGGACGCGCGTGGGCGCGCTGCGGTCGGGCATCGTGGGTCTCCTCGACGGCGCGCCGTGGGCGCGCGGATGGGCCGAGCAGCGCCCCGCTCGGGCGTGCTCGTCGTGCGGACGGTCAGGCCGCGAGGAGGGGCGGGCCGCGTCGTACGACGCAGCGCGCGAGGAGCACCGGCACCCGCGGGCGGGGCACCTCGGCGAACCGGGGGGTCGGCCGCACCGACGGGACCATGGCGGCCCCGGCCAGCGCGACCAGCAGGGAGACGGGGCGGAGCACCGCGGTCGAGGCGAGCGCGACCAGCGTCCACAGGGCCCGCTCACCCGCAGCGAGCCAGAGCCCCACGAGGACGGCGGCGAGCGCGTGGGCCAGCATCATCGGTGCGTGGCTCGCGAGGTGCTCGACGAGGTGCCCGGTCGGCAGGACGGGAGTGGCGTGGCCAGCCCCCTCGTAGGCGTCCTGCAGCGACCCCACCCGCCGGCCTTCGACGAGGGGCAGCGCCCCGCCACCGGTCACGGCCGTCCGGGCGGCCCCGGGTGCGTCCCCCACGTGGCCGGCCGACGCCGACAGCACCAGGTGGACGGCCGCCTGACCGAGGACGAGGAGAGCGACCACGCGCGACGTCGACGCCGGCCGGGCCAGCAGCGCCGCCGAGACGACCGACCCGACCACCACGACGAGCAGGAGCACCCCTGCACCGGGGAGCAGACCGTCGGCCGTCACGTGGCCGGCGGCACCGAGGAAGACGACCAGGAGGGTCAGCAGGAGCGCGCGTGCCCAGAGCACGACGGGGTCCATGCGCGCCTCCACGGGGCCGATCCTCCCACGCGCCTCAATTGAGGCGGCGAGTGTCCTCGGGCGCGGTGCCGCCGCGGTGGACCTCCTCCACCATCAGCTGCAGCGCGGTGAGGGCGACGTTCTGCGGCACCGGGCCGAAGCTGACGCGAGCCACCCCGAGCTCCTCGAGGCGCGCGAGCGGTGGATGCCCCGGGAGCCCGATGAGGGTCAGTCGGCGCGGACCGAAGGCCTCGCAGAGCGAGGCGACCTCCCGCTCGTCGAGGAAGCCGGGGACGAAGACCACCGGCGCGCCGGCGTCGAGGTAGGCCCGGCCCCGCTCGACCGCCTCGGCCAGGATTTCCCGCCGGTCGCGGTCGCCGGCCCGGAGGAAGACGTCGGTGCGGGCGTTGAGGACGAAGTCCACCCCCGCCTGGTCGGCGACCCGCACCACCCGCTCGACCTGCCGCGCCGCCTCCGCGACCGGCCTCAGCTGGTCCTCGATGTTGGCGCCGACCACACCCACGTCGATCGCCCGCCGAACCGTGCCGGCAGCGTCGCCGTACCCGCCCTCGAGATCGGCGGTGACCGGCAGGTCCGTGGCGGCGACGATCCGCTCGACCATGCCCAGGTGCAGGTCGAGCGGGATCTGCTCACCGTCGTCGAAGCCGAAGGTCGCGGCGATCGAGTGGCTCGCGGTCGCGAGGGCGCGGGTGCCCGGCACGGCGGCCACCACCCGTGCGCTCACCACGTCCCACACGTTGACCAGCGTCAGCAGCTCGGGCGCCTCGTGCAGTCGGCGCAGCTCCGCGGCCCTCGCCCGGACGTCGCTCATGTCGGTTCTCCCTGCTCCCAGAAGACCCGGTCGACCACGGCCCTGGCCAGCCGGGTGTGCCGGAGGTGGTCGTTCACCATGCCCTCGGTCTCTCCGGGGGGATAACCGAGGATGCTCGCCACCGCCGCGCGCTCGCGCGCGTCACGGGGCAGCTGGTCGTGGGGCGTGCCGCGCACCAGCGTGACGGCGTTGCGCACCCGGCTCACGTGGCGCCACGTCTGCTGGAGGGTCTCGGCATCGCCGGGGGTGACCAGCCCGGCGTCGCGGGCGGCGTCGAGCGCGTCCATGGTCCGGGTGGTGCGCAGCCCCTCGACCCGGCCGGCGTGGCGCATCTGCAGCAGCTGGACGGTCCACTCCACGTCGGCCAGCCCGCCGGGGCCCAGCTTGAGGTGCAGCGCCGGGTCGACGCCGCGCGGCACCCGCTCCCGATCCACGCGCGCCTTGATCCGGCGCACCTCGAGCACGTCCTCGTCGGAGATCCCGTCGGCGGGGAAGCGGAGCGGGTCGACCAGCTCCTCGAACCGCCGACGGAGGTCGACGTCGCCGACGACGGCGTCAGCGCGCAGCAGCGCCTGCGCCTCCCAGACCTTCGACCACTTGGCGTAGTAGGCGGCGTAGGAGTCGAGGGTGCGCACGAGCGGGCCCTGCTTGCCCTCGGGGCGCAGGTCGGCGTCGACCTGCAGGGCGGGGTCACCGCCGGGGAGCGCGAGGAGCCGCCGCAGCTCGTTGGCCACCGCCTGGGCGTACGCCGTGGCCTGGCGGGCGTCGGCACCGGGCACGGGATCGTGGACGAAGAGCACGTCGGCGTCGGAGCCGTAGGACAGCTCGAACCCGCCGTAGCGGCCCATCGCGACGATCGCCATCCGGGTCGGCGCCTCGTCGAGCCCCCGCTGGGCGCGGACGGCGCGCCCCGCCACCTCCAGGGTCGCCTCCAGGGTGGCGTCGGTCAGCCGGCTCAGGCCGGCCCCGACGAGGTCGACCGGGATGAGTCCGAGCAGGTCGCCTGCAGCGACCCGGAAGAGCTCGCGGCGGCGGATCGCCCGGATCGCCCGCACGGCCTTCTCCGGATCCTCCTGGCGCCCGGCGGAGCTGACCATCTCCTCGACCAGCGTCCGGGCGCCGAGCGGCGTGAGGTCCCCGCCGAGCATCCGGACGCCCTGCGGCTCCCGCTCGAGCAGGCTGGTGGCGTAGCGCGACGTCGCCAGGATCGTGGCGAGCCGCTCGGCGACCGCGCCCTCGTCCCGGAGCGTGGTGAGGTACCACGGGGTGTCCCCGAGCGCCTCGCTGATCCGCCGGAAGCCGAACAGGCCGCCGTCGGGGTCGGGGCCGTCGGCGAACCACTGCAGGAGCACCGGCAGCAGCGCACGTTGGATGTTGGCGCTGCGCGAGACCCCGGTGGTCAGCGCCTCCAGGTGGCGCAGCGCCGCCTTCGGGTCGGCGTACCCGAGAGCGGCGAGCCGCTCGCCCGCTGCCGCGGTCGACAGCCGGACGCCGGGGCCCGGGATCGCCGCGACGGCCTCCAGCAGCGGTCGGTAGAACAGCTTCTCGTGCAGGCGGCGCACCTCGCGCCGGTGGTGCTGCCACTGCTTGTCGAGCGTCGCCGCCGAGTCCCGGAAGTACCCGAGGCTGCGGCCCAGGCGACGCATCGCGTCCTCGTCCTCGGGCACCACGTGCGTGCGCCGCAGGCCGAACAGCTGGATGCGGTGCTCCAAGGTGCGCAGGAAGGCGTAGGCCTCGTGCAGCGCCTCGCCGTCCGGCCTGCCCACGTAGCCGCCGCGGGTGAGCTCGGCGAGCGCGCTCAGCGTCGCCGTGCAGCGCAGCGCCTCGTCACCACGGCCGTGGACGAGCTGCAGCAGCTGCACCGCGAACTCCACGTCCCGCAGCCCGCCCCAGCCCAGCTTCAGCTGCCGGTCGGCCTCACGGGCGGGGATGTGCTCGAGCACGCGGCGCCGCATCGCCCGGGTGTCGGCGACGAAGCCCTCGCGCTCGGCCGCGCCCCACACCAGCGGCGCCACCATCTCGGCGTACGCCGCGCCGAGCTCCCGGTCCCCGGCGACCGGCCGGGCCTTGAGCAGCGCCTGGAACTCCCACGTCTTCGCCCACCGCTCGTAGTACCCGCGGTGGCTGGCGAGGGTCCGGGTGAGTGGACCGGCCTTGCCCTCCGGTCGCAGCGCGGCGTCGACGGGCCAGATCGTGCCCTCGCCGGTGTGGTCGGAGCAGACCTGGACGATGTTGCTCGCCAGCTGGGTCGCCGCACGCAGCGCCGCGCTCTCGTCCGCGCCGTCGACCGGCTCGTGGACGAAGACCACGTCGACGTCGGAGACGTAGTTGAGCTCGTGGGCGCCGCACTTGCCCATGGCGATGACGGCGAGCCGGCAGAGCCGGGCGGGCTCGCCCACCCGGGCCCGGGCGACGGCCAGCGCGGCCTCGAGCGTGCCGGACGCGAGGTCGCTGAGCTCCGCGGCCACGTCATCGACGCCCATCCCGTGGGCGAGGTCCCGCGCGGCCAGTCGCAGCAGCAGCCGGCGGTACTCCACCCGCAGCGCGTCGAGCGCCTCCCCGTCGGGCAGCGCCGCGACCGGCTCCGGGGCGTCGGGATCCGCCCCCACGGCTCGCAGGAGCTCCCGGCGCAGCACGAACGCCGCCGGCCGCGTGGAGCCGAGCGTCGGGTCGCGCAGGTCGCGCCACTGCTCGGGGTGCCGGACGAGGTGGTCGCCCAGGCCGGCCGACGCGCCCAGGACCGCGAGCAGGCGCATCGCCGTCCCTTCGTCGTCGACGAGGTCCGCGAGCAGCTCGCGCCGGTCCCCGAGCGCCTCGCAGAGCCGCACCAGGGTCGCGAGCGCGAGGTCGGGGTCGGCGGTCCGCGCGAGGAGGGCGAGGAGCGGCTCCGCGCCCCCGCCGAGCTCGCCGAGGGCGGCCGAGGCGGCCTCTCCGTCGAGGAAGCCCATCCGCAGCAGGCTCCCCTTCGACGTCTGAGGCCGGGTCACGACGTGGTCCCCGGCTCCACGGCGACGCCTGAGCGTGTGGCCCGGACCAGCGCCGCGAACCGGTCGGCCAGGGGCCGCCACGCCGCCTCGAGCTCGTCGTGGGCCGCGGAGATCTCGCTCAGCAGCGCTTCCTGGTCGATGCCGCGGGCCTCGTGGGACCCGCGGTCCTCGTCGGCCCACGGGCGCAGCACCTCGGCGGTGACCTCCGGGTGCAGCTGCAGGCCCCAGACCCGCGGCGCGAGCCGCGCCGCCTGCACCTCGCCCTCGGGGGTGCTCGCGAGCAGGGCGGCGCCCTCGGGCAGGCGGGTCACCACGTCGCTGTTCCACTGCACGCCCCGCCGTGGCGTGGCGAGCTCTCCGAGGAGCGGGTCGTCGGCAGCCCCCGCCGTCCAGCCGACCTCGAGCAGGCCGACCTGCTGGCCCCGCGGGTTGACCTCGACGGTGCCGCCCAGCGCCACGGCGGCCAGCTGGTGCCCCAGGCAGATCCCGAGGGTCGGCACGCCCGACGCGGCGGCTTCGCGGACCCGCTCCTTGACCACCGGGAGCCAGGCATGGTCGGCGTCGTCGTTCGCCCCCATCGGGCCGCCGAGGACCAGCAGGGCGTCGTGGCCGGCAAGGGGCGGCACCGGGCTGCCGTCGTACGGCGTGGCCACGTGCAGCTCGCAGCCGGCGTCCGCCAGCCAGTCGCCGACGAGCGCGGGCGGGCAGTTGGCCGCGTGCTGGACCACCAGGACCCGGCTCATCGCGCGCCGCCGATCTCGGGGTCGTCGGCGATGAGCGCGAGGAACAGCACGGCGAGCCCGATGACGACGAGCACGAACCCGAGCTGGCCCAGCAGCAGGGAGCACGGCAGCAGCAGGGCGCCGCTCACGATGCTCGCCCGCTTGGCGGCCGCGTCCCGGGCGGGGAGCCGGCGCAGGCTGATCGCGGGGGCGGCCACCAGGGCGGCACCGGCGGCCAGGAGGAGGACCGGGAACGGCCAACCGGAGCCGCCGTCGGGCAGCACCACGACCAGTCCCCACAGCGCCAGCGCGGCGACGACCACACCGACGCCCAGCGCCACCCGCAGCGCCAGGCGGAGGCGGCGCACCCGGTCGTGGCTGTAGACGATCTCCTCGTCGCCGGTGGCCACGGCGCTCAGATCACCGGCAGCATGCGGTCCCGCTCGAACGCCGAGACCTGGCCGCGGTACTCGTCCCACTCCGAGCGCTTGTTGCGCAGGAAGAAGTCGAAGACCTGCTCGCCGAGGGTCTCGGCGAGCAGCTCGGAGCGCTCGGCGATGCTGATGGCGTCGTTGAGGTTCTTCGGCAGCGGGTCGATGCCGAGCGCGTTGCGCTCCCGCTCGCTGAGCGACCACACGTCGTCCTCCGCCTCGCGGGGCAGCTCGTAGTCCTCCTCGATCCCCTTCATGCCCGCGGCGAGCACGACGGCGTAGGCGAGGTAGGGGTTGCACGCGGCGTCGATCGTGCGGATCTCGATGCGGGTCGACTGGCCCTTGTTGGGCTTGTACATCGGCACCCGGATCATCGCGGAGCGGTTGTTGTGGCCCCAGCAGATGTAGGAAGGCGCCTCGCTGCCGAACATCATCCGCTTGTAGCTGTTGACCCACTGGTTGGTGACGACGCTGATCTCCGGCGCGTGGCGCAGGACGCCGGCGATGAACTGCCGGCCGGTGCGGGAGAGCTGGTACTGCGCGCCCGCCTCGTAGAAGGCGTTCTGGTCGCCCTCGAAGAGCGAGACGTGGGTGTGCATGCCGGACCCGGGGTGGGTCGTGTACGGCTTCGGCATGAACGACGCCCAGATGTCCTGGCCGAGCGCGACCTCCCGGATGACGGTGCGGAAGGTCATGATGTTGTCGGCGGTGGTGAGCGCGTCGGCGTAGCGCAGGTCGATCTCCTGCTGGCCCGGGCCGCCCTCGTGGTGGCTGAACTCCACCGAGATGCCCATCGACTCCAGCATCGAGATCGCCTCGCGGCGGAAGTCCGCGCCCTTGGACTGGGCGGTGTGGTCGAAGTAGCCGCTGCGGTCGACCGGCACCGGCTCCTCCCCCGCCTCGGGGGTGTTCTTGAACAGGTAGAACTCGATCTCGGGATGGGTGTAGAAGGTGAAGCCGCGATCGGCCGCCCGGCTCAGCGTCCGCTTGAGCACGTGGCGCGGGTCGGCGTACGACGGCGAGCCGTCGGGCATCTCGATGTCGCAGAACATCCGCGCAGCCGACGGACCCTCGCCCCGCCACGGCAGGATCTGGAAGGTCGAGGCGTCCGGCTTCGCGAGCATGTCGGCCTCGTACACGCGGGCGAAGCCCTCGATCGCGGAGCCGTCGAACCCGATGCCCTCGTCGAAGGCGCCCTCGAGCTCGGCCGGTGCCACCGCGACGGACTTCAAGAAGCCCAGCACATCGGTGAACCAGAGCCGGACGAACCGGACGTCACGCTCCTCGAGAGCGCGGAGAACGAAGTCTTCCTGCTTGCCCATGGCGCCAGCCTAGGGCGCGACGTCAGAGACCGGAGTCGGAGGGCAATCCGCGGGACAGCATCACCGCCGACCGTCGCGACCGGCGACGTCCATGGCCAGCAGCAGCCAGCTCGTGCGGCAGCGTGACGTCGCGCGCCGCCACGACCGACACGGCCGCCCAGCGGCTCTCGGTGGCCACGTAGTCGATGGTGCCGACGTCATCCCAGGCGAGCTCGGCGTCGAGGCCAGGTGTCTGGAGCACCAGCTGGTCGGGGTGAGCGTCAGGTGCCAGGCCGCAGGCCGGCCGCCCCAGGATGGATGTCCGGTTCAGGACGTGGCATTACGGGCGCCTGCCGCCGGGCCGCAGACCCGCGTCGTCCCCGGTGAGGTACCGCACCGCTTCAGCGTCCAACCAGCGCGCCCGGTCCTGCTCAGCATCACGGCGGACGGCATCGAGGTGGGTGAGGAGGCGCCCCGGGTCGTCCAGGGCCAGCAACGGCACGTCGACCAGCTCCCGGTCCGGCCGCGGCTCGAGCGTCAGGACCAGCCGCCGGCTGGTGCGCTGGTACGACGCAGCGCCGGCCCGCCCCTCGATCCGCACCTGCGGCCGCCTCCGGTCCGGAGCGACCAGGCCGACGTCGACGACGTCGTCCCAGGCGATCGCTGCGTCGCTCTGCCAACCGCGCAGCTGGATCCCGGTTGCGTCGTACCGCAGCCGCGGTCGGCGCACAAGTGTCCGAGCGCTGTCGGGGACCAGCGAGAGGAAGAGCAGCAGGACGGGCAGGAGGAGCAGCGCCCCGGAACCCCCGAGGACGACACCCGCCGCCAGCAAGGCGGACCAGGTGAGCCCGAGCACGAGCACGGCGAGCGGCTGGTGCGGGCGGAGACGGACCTCGATCGCGGAGTCGGCGAGCAGGGCGACCCGCGCCCCCGGGTCCCGTGGCGCCAGCTGGGCGAGCCACACGACAACCGCAACGGAGCAGCACGCCAGTCCCAAGAGCACCAGCATCGTGCTGCGCCCCGCCGACGCCGGCTCGTCGGTGATCCACGGCGAGGCGACCAGGAGGGCTCCGAGCCCCGCGGCGACGACGAGCGTCGACCAAGCGCGGGCCCGGGCACCGCGGTCCACGGCGTGGTCACGCACCAGTCGGGTGGGGGCCAGATGCGCCACGGACCACGCCGGACAGGAAGGACGCGTCGACGGACCCGGGAGCCAGCACGGGCACGGCGAGCACGACAAGAGCGACAGCGCCGCTGACGACGACGACGGCCCAGAGCAGCGCCGGTCCTCGGCCGGGAGGCGCGACCAGGTCAGGAGAGACCATCGATCCCGCCCCCTCCTGCGCCGAGCCGGTCGCTGCCGACGTCCCGCCGTCGCGCCCTCGAGCGGAGGCTACCGCGCGACCACCGTCACGGGAACGGCCCCGCGGCACGGCGCTCAACCCCGGGGCACCCGCGCCTCGATCTCGGCGAGCCAGGCAGCGGGCGTGACGTCCGACGGCATCCGCCAGTCCCCGCGCGGCGACATGGTGCCGCCGGCCGAGACCTTCGGCCCGTTGGGCAGCGCCGAGCGCTTGAACTGGCTGGCGAAGAACCGCTTGACGAAGACGACCAGCCAGGCGCGGACCTCCGCGAGGTCGTACTCCGCACGCCGGTGCTCGGGGAAGCCCGGCGGCCACTCCCCCGCCTGCTTGTCGCGCCACGCGTGCCAGGACAGGAAGGCGATCTTGGACGGCGGCATGCCGTAGCGGAGGACCTGGAAGAGGGTGAAGTCCTGCAGGGCGTAGGGGCCGACGCTCTCCTCGGTGCTCTGCGGCAGGTCGTCCTCGCGCGTGGGGATCAGCTCGGGGGTGATCTCCTGGTCGAGGATGTCCTGGAGCACGGCGTTGGTGTCCTCCTCGAACTGGCCACTGCTGATCACCCAGCGGATCAGGTGCTGGATGAGCGTCTTCGGCACCCCGGAGTTCACGGTGTAGTGCGACATCTGGTCGCCCACGCCGTAGGTGCACCAGCCCAGCGCCAGCTCCGAGAGGTCGCCGGTGCCGAGCACGATGCCGCCGCGGTGGTTGGCGAGCCGGAAGAGGTAGTCGGTCCGGAGCCCGGCCTGGACGTTCTCGAAGGTGATGTCGTAGACCTCCTCGCCCCGCGCGTAGGGGTGGCTGAGGTCCGCCAGCATCTGGCTCGCCGCCGGCTGGATGTCGATCTCCTCGAAGGTCACGCCGAGGGACTGCGAGAGCCGGGTCGCGTAGGACTTCGTCGTGTCGCCGGTCGCGAAGCCGGGCAGCGTGAAGGCGTGGATGTCGCTGCGCGGGCGGCCCAGCCGGTCCATCGCCCGGGCCGCGACGATGAGCGCGTGGGTGGAGTCCAGGCCGCCGCTGACACCGATCACCACCTTGGGCTGGCCGATGGCCTGCAGCCGGCGCTCGAGACCCGAGACCTGGATGTTGTAGGCCTCGTAGCAGTCCAGCGCGAGGCGGTCGGCGTCGTCGGGCACGAACGGGTAGCGGTCGACCTTGCGGCGCAGGCCGATGTCACCCGTCGGCGGGTCGAGCTCGAACTCCACGGTGCGGAAGGCCTGGTAGGACCCGTGGGTGCGGCGGTTGTCGTCGAAGGTGCCGGTGCGCAGGCGCTCCAGGCGGGTGCGGTCGAGGTCCGTGTCGACGACCGTGCGCCGCGGGCCGTCCGGGAACCGCTCGGTCTCGCCGAGCAGCTCGCCGTGCTCGTAGACCATCGTCTGGCCGTCCCACGAGAGGTCGGTGGTCGACTCGCCCTGGCCCGCGGCGGCGTAGACGTAGGTGGCCAGGCACCGCGAGGAGGCCGACTGGGCGAGCAGCTTGCGGTCGTTCGCCCGCCCGACGGTGATCGGGCTGCCGGAGAGGTTGGCCAGCACCGTGGCGCCGGCCAGCGCGGCCTCGGCGCTCGGCGGGATCGGCACCCACATGTCCTCGCAGACCTCGACGTGGAGCACCAGCCCGCGCACGTCGCTCGCTGCGAAGAGCAGGTCCGGTCCGAGCGGCACCTCGTGGCCGGCGACCGTGGTGGTGCCGCCGAGGTCGTCCCCCGGTGCGAACCAGCGCCGCTCGTAGAACTCGCGGTAGTTCGGGAGGTAGGACTTCGGCGCCACGCCGAGCACCCGGCCGCCGTGGACCACGACGGCGGCGTTGAGCACCCGGTTGCCGTGCCGCAGCGGGGCGCCGACGACGAGCACCGGGAGCAGGTCCTGCGAGGCGGCGACGAGCTCGGCGATCGCCTCGTCGACGGCGTCCAGCAGCACGTCCTGCAGGAAGAGGTCCTCGGCGGAGTAGCCGGTCAGGCAGAGCTCCGGGAAGACCGCGACGGCCACCCCGTCGTCGTGGCAGGCGCGCGCCTGCTCCACGACGGCACGGGCGTTCGCCGCCGGGTCGGCCAGCGTGATCGGCAGGGTGCAGGCCGCGACGCGCGCGAACCCGTGGGCGTACGCCGAGTAGAAGTCCACGTCGCGAGCGTAGCGATGAGTCGAGGTCACGAACCGGGTCGTACCCAGCATCGGCGGACCCCATGACCGCCACGGTGACACCGAGGAGAAGCGATGACCATCCAACAGACCCAGACCAGCATCACCCCGTGCCTGTGGTTCGACGACCAGCTCGAGGAGGCGGCCCACTTCTACACCGCGATCTTCCCGCGCTCCGCGATCGGCCACCTGACGCGGTACGCGGAGGGTGGACCCGGCGAGCCGGGAACGGTGATGGCCGGAGAGTTCACCCTCGACGGCACCCGCTTCCAGGCGATCAACGGCGGTCCGGCGTTCGCCTTCAGCGAGGCGGTGTCCTTCGCGATCAGCTGCCGCGACCAGGCCGAGGTCGACCACTACTGGACCTCGCTGCTGGCCGGTGGCGGCGAGGAGTCGATGTGCGGGTGGCTCAAGGACCGCTTCGGGCTGTCCTGGCAGGTGGTGCCGACCCGCCTCCACGAGCTCGTCTCCGAGCCCGATCCTGCTCGCGCGGAGGCGGCCACGCAGGCCATGCTGGGCATGCGCCGGATCGTGGTCGCCGACCTCGAGGCCGCTGCCGACGCGGCGGTCACCGCCGGCGCCTGATCGAGGAGGGCCGCGCGGGTGATCGCCGAGACCCCGGAGCCGCCGTACACGGCCGTCGTGTTCACCGCGCTCCGCACCGAGGGCGACCACGGGTACGCCGCCATGGCCGCGCGGATGGACGCGCTCGCCGCCATCCAGCCCGGCTACCTCGGGATCGAGGCCGCCCGCGGACCCGACGGGCTCGGCATCACCGTGTCCTACTGGGCGACCGAGGCGGACGCGGCGGCGTGGAAGCAGGTCTCCGAGCACCGGATCGCCCAGCAGCGGGGCCGCGACGCCTGGTACGTCGACTACCGCGTGCGGGTGGCCACCGTCGGCCGCGCCTACGGGCCCGGCGGCGCCCGTCGCGTGAGCACCGACACAGGCCCCGGCGAGCCGGAACGGGTCTAGCCTGACCGTGGTCCGTGGACCTCATCCGGAGGCTGCGAGACGACACCCAGGGAGCCTGCATGAGCGAGGAGACCGCGCCGTACGGCACCGGGCCGGCGGCCAGCCAGCCGCCCGCCGGGAGCGCACCGGCCAAGCGCGTCCGGACCCACCACCTGCGCGAGATGAAGCAGCGCGGCGAGAAGTTCACGATGCTGACGGCCTACGAGCAGTACGCCGCGCAGACCTTCGACGAGGCCGGCATCGACGTGCTGCTCGTCGGTGACAGCGCCTCCAACAACGTCTTCGGCAACGAGACGTCGCTGCCGGTGACCGTCGACGAGCTCGTGCCGCTGGTGCGGGCCGTGACGCGGTCCGCGCGGCGGGCGCTCGTCGTTGCCGACCTGCCGTTCGGCTCCTACCAGGCCTCGCCGGAGCAGGCCTACCTCACCGCAGTGCGGTTCATGAAGGAGGCCAACGCGCACGCGGTCAAGCTGGAGGGCGGCGTGGCGATGGCCCCGCAGGTGCGCACGCTGACCGAGGGCGGCATCCCGGTCATGGCGCACATCGGCTTCACCCCGCAGAGCGAGCACAACCTCGGCGGCTACCGGGTGCAGGGGCGGGGCGACGCCGCCGCCCAGGTTCTCGAGGAGGCCCGTGCCATGGAGGACGCCGGCGCCTTCGCCGTCGTCATGGAGATGGTGCCGGGTGACGTCGCCGCCGAGGTGACCAAGACGCTGGCCATCCCCACCATCGGCATCGGCGCCGGCGCCGACTGCGACGGACAGGTGCTCGTGTGGCAGGACGCGTTCGGGCTGCGGACGGGCCGGATGGCTCGCTTCGTCAAGCAGTACGCCGACGTCCACGGCGTCCTGCTGCAGGCCGCGCGCGACTACGCCGCCGACGTGAAGGCCGGAACCTTCCCCGGGCCGGAGCACACGTTCTGACGGGTCGCTGACGGGCCACGGACGGGTCTGGGGGTCAGCCGTCGAGGGAGCGCACCACCCGGGCGGGGTTGCCGACGGCCACGACGTTCGCGGGCAGGTCCTTGACCACGACCGAGCCGGCGCCGACGACGGTGTTCTCGCCGATCGTGACGCCGGGGCAGACCACCACGCCTCCGCCGAGCCAGACGTTGTCGCCGATGCTGATCGGTGCGGCGCCCTCCCACTTGTCCCGTCGCGGGCCGGGCTCGACAGGGTGGGTGGGGGTCAGCAGCTGCACGTTCGGCCCGATCTGCACGTCGTCGCCGATGGTGATCGCGGCGACGTCGAGGGCGACGAGGCCGTAGTTGGCGAAGCACCGGGCGCCGATGGTGACGTGGCGGCCGTAGTCGACGTACAACGGCGGCCGCAGCTCGGTGCCCTCGCCGACCGCGCCGAGCAGCTCCCCGAGGAGCCTGCGGCGCAGCGAGGCCTGCCGCGGCGACGTGGCGTTGTAGGCGGCGGCCAGGTCCTGGGCCACGGAGCTGGCCTCCGCCAGGTCCGGGTCGTCGGCGATGTAGGGGTCGCCGTCGAGCATCCGCTGCCTCATGGACCGGCCGTCGCGCTCGTAGCCCGCCGCCGACGTGGGTCCGGCCGTCCTGGTGGATCGATTCATGGGCAGAGACTAGGGCGCTCCGCGCGGCTACCGTGAGAGCCATGCGCCTGCTCCCGGCGGCCCTCTCGGTCTCGCTGCTCCTGTCCCTCGGCACCGTCCTCGGCCCCGGTCCGGCCCCCGCGGCGTCGGTCACCCAGGACGAGCAGGCCGCCTCGGCCGTCTCCCCCGCGACCCACGCCCGGCGCCCGGCCCCGGCGCTGCGGGTCCGGACGGTGGTCGCCGGCCTGACCAAGCCCTGGGACGTCAAGCCGATCACCCGCGGACGGCTGCTGGTCACCGAGCGTGACTCCGCCCGGTTGCTTCTGGTCCGCGACGGTCGAGCGCGGGAGGTCGACTTCCCCAGCGGGACCGTCTGGGTCTCCGGCGAGACCGGGCTGATGTCCCTCGAGGTGGACCCGCGGTTCCGCCACAACCAGCGCTTCTACACCTGCCAGGGCGGCGTCACCGGCCGCGGCGGCCACGACGTACGGGTGATGGCGTGGAAGCTGCGGGGGCGCACGGCGGTCCCCGTCCGCAAGCTGCTCGGCGGCATCCCCGCCACCAGCGGCCGCCACGGCGGCTGCCGGCTCCTGATCGCGCGCAACGGCGCCCTGCTGGTCGGCACCGGCGACGCCGCTGTCGGCACCAACCCCCGCGACCTCTCCTCCCTGGGCGGCAAGGTGTTCCGGCTCGACCGGCGCACCGGCCGGCCGTGGCCGGGCAACCCGTTCGCCGACGCCTCGCAGCGACGCACCCGCTACGTCTTCACCTACGGCCACCGCAACGTCCAAGGGCTGGCGCAGCGCGCCGACGGCAGCCTCTGGTCGGTCGAGCACGGCAGCCACCGCGACGACGAGGTCAACCGCCTCGTCGCCGGCGGCGACCACGGCTGGCACCCCGTCCCCGGCTACAACGAGCAGGTGCCGATGACCGACCACCGGTTGCCGGGGAAGCAGCGGTCCGCGCGCTGGAGCTCCGGCGAGCCGACCATCGCCACGTCGGGCGCAGCGTGGGTCCGCGGCCGCCGTTGGGGCGCGTACGCCGGGATGCTCGCCGTGGGTGTCCAGAAGGGCGAGCGGGTGCTCTTCCTCCGCTTCGACCGGCGTGGCCGGCTCAAGGGCGAGCGGGTCCCTGCGGCCCTGCGGTCCTACGGGCGGATCCGCTCGGTGGTCAGCGCCCCCGGCGGCGACCTGCTGCTGACCACCGACAACGGCGGCGGGCGCGACCGCGTGCTCCGGGTCAGCCCGCGCTGACGCTGAGCGTGCGCCCGACGGTGGCGGTGTCCTCCAGGGCGCCGACCAGGGCGCCGGCGACCTGACCGCGGCTGACCTTCCAGCCGGCGACGTCGTCCTCGTCGGACACGTGCGCCGGCCCGGTGGCGGCGTCGTCGGTCAGCACGACCGGCCGCACCAGCGTCCAGTCGAGCCCGCTGCGCCGTACGACGTCCTCCTGGACCGCGGAGTCGGCGACCTGCGGAGCCAGGACCAGCCGGAAGAACAACTTCAGCGACGGCGTGAGGCGGGCGTGGCTGTCGCCGATCCCGTACGTCGTCTGCACCAGCAGCCGACGTACGCCCTGTCGCTGCATCGCCGCCACGACCGCCCTCGTCCCCGCCGACCTGATGTCGAGCGGCGTCCCGGCTCGGCGGCGCAGGCGCACCGCCAGCGCGTTGTCGGAGATGCCGAGCGTGACCACCACGGCGTCCTGTCCCGCGACCGCCTCCTCCAACGACGCTGCGTCACGGACGTCGGCGGCCACGCGCCGCACCGATCCCCGCCCACCGGCCGGCACCGGCTCCTCCACCGCTGCGGCTGTCCGCGCGAGGGCGGTCACCTCGTGGCCGGCCTGCCTCAGCGCCCGCACCGTCTCCCGTCCGCTCCCCCTGCTCGCTCCGATCACCAGCACCCGCATGACGTCCTCCTCGCTCCGGCCGGACCCTGGTGGCTCGGCTCGTGCCTCCAGGCTCATCGAGAACGACTGGACGCTCAATGTCCCTGCAACCGCCTTTCTTGCCTGATCGTCCGACACGCGCCAAGATCCGGACATGACCGGCACCAGCGTCGCCCCGGACGTCAGCACCGACCCGCTCGCCGAGGTCCTGCACGACCTCGGCATGACACGGGTGTTCCACGCCAGCTCGCACCTGGCCGCACCGTGGGGCATCGACGTGCCGCCGCTGCCGGGCACGGTGGTCTTCCACCTGGTCACTCGCGGTGAGGCCGTGGTGGAGGTCGACGGCCGCGGCCACCGGCTCGTGCCCGGAGAGGTCCTCCTGGCTCCCCACGGCGGCGGCCACCTCGTCCTCGACGCCCCGGGAAGCCCAGCCACGCCGCTCTTCGACCTGCCGCGGGTGGAGGTCGGCCCCCGGCACGAGCGGATCCACCTGGATGGCCCCGGACCGGCGACCGAGCTGGTGTGCGGCGCCGTCCAGCTCAGCGGCCTGGCCGCGGCGCGCCTCCTGCACAGCCTGCCGCCGGTGGTGCGCGCGTCTCCGAACGACGACGCCGGGCGCGCGTGGCTGGAGGCGACGTTCGAGCTGCTCGCGGCCGAGTCCCGCACCTCCCGCCCGGGCGGCGACGTGGTGAGCTCCCGGCTGGCCGACATCCTCGTCGTGCACGCGGTGCGCTCGTGGCTCGAGAGTGCGACACCCGAGCGGGGCTGGCTGGCCGCGCTCCGCGACCCGCGCCTGGGACCGGCCCTGAGCGCCTTCCACGCCGACCCCTCGCGCCCCTGGACGACCGAGGCCCTCGCCGCGGAGGCGGCGATGTCGCGGTCGTCCTTCGCCGCGCGCTTCACCGAGCTGGTCGGCGAGCCCGTGATGGGCTACGTCACCGCGTGGCGGATGGACCTCGCCGCCCGCCTGGTCGAGGAGGGGGACGCGCCCCTGAGCCGGGTGGCGGAACGCGTCGGCTACCGGTCGGAGGCGGCGTTCAACCGGGCCTTCCGGCGGGCGCACGCGACCACGCCCGGCGCGTACGCCCGTCGGCGGCGCTCAGGCCCGACGCTCCCGGTGACGTAGGCCCCGGCACGCCGGAGACCGATCAGGCGGTCCAGCCGAGGAACGCGCCCCCGGCGTTCAAGGCGAGGAACCAGAAGAGCATCGCCCCGACGCCCACCCACGGCAGCCGGCGAGGATGGCTGCTCCACCAGGCGAAGCAGGTGAGCAGCAGCAGGAACCAGACCAGGAGCAGCACCACGACGGCCCAGGCCGGCGCGATCAGCCCGCTCGCGGCGTACAGGAAGAACGCCATCGCCATCAGCACCAGCCCGACAAAGGGCCACGGCGAGAGCGCGTCCGGCCGTCGCTGCGGCTGGACGGTGCGCCGGCGGGAGAACAGCGCCACCCTCAGCCCTCGGCGCGCGGGTCGTCGGCCGCGTCGACGTCGTCGTTCCAGTCCGGGTCGCTCTCCCACGCCTCGTTGCGCTCCTCGGCGGTCTCGAGAGCCCGGGCCGCCTCCGCCTCGGTCGGGTACGGCCCCAACCGGTGCCGGCTGGCGCAGAGGCCGTCGCCGGACTCGACCCGGTGGTGCTTGACGCAGTACCAGTACTCCTTGTCGACCACGCTCATGCCCCGAACGTACACGCGCCGGAGGTGCCGCTAGGTGAGGTCGTCGAAGGATCGCTCACCGAGCTCTGCGAGGCGCCGCTCGACCCGCAGGACGGCGACCTCGTGCTCGGGGTCGCCGCTCATGGCGGCCGCGAGCCGCAGGTGCGGCAGCGCCTCCGCGAGCCGCGCCTGCCGCTCGAGCGCGCGCCCGAGGGCATGCCGGGCCCAGTCGTCGTCGGGGTTCTCCGCGACCAGGGAGGCCAGCTCCTCCTCGGCGCGACCCAGCTGGGCGCGGAGGAGGAAGGCCCAGGCACGCAGCGAGCGCAGCCCCGTGTTCCGCGGCTCCTGCTCGAGAGCCGGCTCGAGCACCTCGAGGGCCTCCACGGGGGCGCGGCGCGACAGCAGGTCGTACGCCGTCCGGTACGCCGACTCCGGGCCCCGTTGACCCGGGAAGATGAGCGGGGGCGCCTTCAGGTCGTCGGTGGCCTCGTCCATGCCGCCAAGGTACGCCGGGCCCGGACGACGGGCAGGTGTGCGATCCTTGACCCGCGGACGGGCTGGCCGGGCGACCGCGCCGTACCCCTCGGGGTGCGTCGAGGAAGGTCCGGGCTCCACAGGGCAGGGTGGTGGGTAACACCCACCCGGGGTGACCCGCGGGAAAGTGCCACAGAGAACAGACCGCCGGCTCTCCGGAGCCGGTGAGGGTGAAACGGTGGTGCAAGAGACCACCAGCGACCCGGGTGACCGGGTCGGCTAGGCAAACCCCACCCGGAGCAAGGTCAAGAAGTCGCAGGGCAACCTGCGGCGCGCGCGCGTTCGAGGGCGGCCCGCCCGAGTGCGCGGGTAGACCGCTGGAGGGCGTCGGCAACGGCGCTCGTAGATGGATGGTCGCCCCTCGGAGGCCCGTGAGGGTCCCGAGGACAGAACCCGGCCTACAGGCCAGCCCGTCCGCACCGAGCCCGCTGACCTGCACAACCAGGCTCAGCGGCTCGAGCGCACTCCCCCGGCCGCCACGGAGCTGCCGCCAACCGCCGCGGCTAGTCCTTCCGGCGACGGGCCGACGCGGCCGCGACGACACCGATGACGACGCCGGCAGCGACGCCACCTGCGATGTTGTCCAGCGCCACCCCGAAGGCGGCACCGACCCCGATACCGATCGCCATCCATGCACCACTGCTCATGATGCCCACGGTAGGTGAAGTCCCGCGTGAACGTTCAGACCGGGTCGATTGGCCACGAGGTAGGCCGCTCGTCCGCTCGTCCGCTCGTCCGCTCGCCCGCTCGTCGCGGACGGTGAGGCGGCGAAGAGGTTGGACCGGGCGGCGTGTGCGGGGGCATGGACACGGACGCGGACCTGTCCGTGGGCGAGCAGTTTCGGCCGGAGGCCCGCGAGGCGTGGCCAGCGCGCCCGGTGCGCGCGGTGAGCCTCTCGGCATGGCGCTGACGTTCGCCGGAGAACGACGTCTCGGACCGGCGCGGCACATACGAAGGCGCCTCGCCCGACCAGACGAGAGAACCGCCCCGGCCAGGGGCGGCCGGAGCGGTTCTCGTCAAGCGGTGACGCGGTGCGTCAGTGGTTCTTGTGATCGGCGTTGCTGTCGTCGTAGAAGTCGCGGCTGCCCGACTTCGCGAGACCGCGGCTGACCATGTAGCCGATCGTGAGGAGCGTGATGTAGAACCACGCCTCCTGGGCGCCGAAGTCCGACGCGTCGACCATCGCGGAGGCGATCAGGACGCCAATGACGGCGGCGACGTAGGCGATGAGCTCAGTCGTCTTGACCGAGGCCTTGGTCTCGGTGCTGATGCGACGGGCCTGGACGTAGCCGGCCGTGCCGTGGTCAGTGGTGTTCGTAGCCATGTGTTGCTCCTTTTGGTGTGCCGCCGGAGCACGCTTCGAGAGAAAGCGGCTGTGCGGCACTAGAAAACGCACCCGAGTAGCGGGCGCATGCAGTTCCAGTACCCGCCTAAGCGCAACCCACGTGAGTTTCTCGGGGAGCTGTTGTGTGCGTCGCGTCACCTCGATTGAGAATGGCCGGCCACCAGGCGCCCGCATCGTTTGACGCGCTCGCGCCATCACTGTCCCGCCGCATTCTCCGCGAGCCAGGCCTGGTACCCGCCACACAGGTCGGTGGCGTTGGCGAGACCGATCCGCTCCGAGACGTTGCGATCGACGACGACGGCCCCGGGAAGGCCGCCGTCGCGCTCACGCTGCTCACTCGGGCGGATGTCCACGACCAGAGCGCCCGCCGCCTGCACCGTGGGCAGGTCCACGGCCTCGATCCGGTCGAGGCCGCGACGGCTCTCCTCGAGCAGCCGGTTGATCTGCGAGTCGTCCGCACAAGGCACTCCGTCACGATACGGACGACTCGGCCGGAAGGGGCGGCGCCGGTTCGGTGTCCTGGGCGGGATCTGATCGTTGACACCCGATCACCGTCGTACTAGAATCGAACACATGTTCGACCTGGCGATCACTGCTGATGCCGGGGCGTGGTGCACCTCGAGCATCGTGGCGGTCAAGGAACGGCTGGTGACGGCACTGGAGTCGGGCTCAGGTCTCGACGACGCCGGTCGGGTGGAGTCGATCGGTGCGTTGGAGGAGCTGGTCCGGGTCGCCACCGCTGCGCAGGCGGCGCTGACCCGCGAGCTGGACACCTCCCAACGTGCGATGCAGGCCGAGGCCGGGCTGGCTGCCGAGCACCGCGGGCGCGGGGTCGCGCTGCAGGTCGCGCTCGCCCGCCGCGAGTCCCACCACCGCGGCAAGCGACACCTCGGCCTGGCGAAGGTCATCGCCACCGAGCTGCCGCACACCTGGGCCGCCTGGCGCACCGGGGTGATCACCGAGCACGCCGCCACCCTCGCCGTCCGCGAGACCGCCTGCCTGGAGCTGGAGGACCGGCTCGAGGTCGACCGGCTCCTGGCCGGCACCCCCGACGCGCGCGCGTCATTGGCCACGATGGGTGAGCGGGAGGTCGCGGGGTTCTGCGCCAAGCACGCCGCCCGCCTCGACCCCGCCTCCGTCGTCGCCCGACGCCGCAAGGCCGAGGAAGACCGCTGCGTCACTCTGCGCCCCGCACCGGACACCATGACCTACCTGACCGCGCTGCTGCCGGTGAAGGACGGCGTCGCCGCCTACGCCGCGCTGACCCAGGCCGCTGATGCCGCCCGGGCCGACGGCACCGACGAGCGCACCAAGGGCCAGGTCATGACCGACACCCTGGTCTCCGCGATCCTCGGCGGACACGAAGCCACCCGAGGGCCGAAGGTCGAGCTCGGCCTCGTGATGAGCGACCACACCGCCTTCGGGACCAGCGACGACCCCGCCCACCTCGACGGCTACGGCCCCATCCCCGCCGAGCTCGGCCGCGAGATCCTCGCCGGCGCCCTCACCACCAACGAAGAAGTCTGGGTGCGGAGGTTGTACACCAGCCCCACCACCGGGGAGCTCGTCGCCATGGACTCCCGGGCCAGGCAGTTCCCTGCCGGGCTCGCCCGGTTCATCCGCCTGCGCGACCAGGTCTGCCGCACCCCCTGGTGCACCGCACCCATCCGCCACAGCGACCACGCCGACGCCGTCATCGACGGCGGCCCCACCACCGGCGAGAACGGCCAAGGCCTCTGCGAAGCGTGCAACTACGCGAAACAGGCACCGGGCTGGCGGGCCAGACCCTCACCAGCCGGCACCATCGAGACCCTCACTCCCACCGGCCACCGACACCACACCCGACCACCAGCCCTGGTCACCATCCACGACCGGCCACCGATCAGGATCGACTAAATCCCCGCCGCCTGAAGCCAGGATCCGGGCACGGACGCTACGAGAAATCAGCCCCGGATCATGCCTTAAGACGCTACCTTAGTGGCGAGCGGCGGTCGCTCCTGGCGCCCGGGGGGGTTCACGGGAGCGACTGCCGTGACAACGTCCCGAGCCGCGGTCAGCGCAGCTACACGGCCGCGGCCACCACGCTCGCCACCAGCACGAGCGGCAACGAGACCACCGCGCCGAGCGAGGTCGCCATGGTCAGCGTCTTCAGGCTGCCCTTGGTCGACAGGTCGAGGAGGGTGCTGAACATCCAGAAGAAGTTGCTGTTGACGTGCAGCGCGAACATGGCGCCGGAGGCGATGGCCAGCGCGATGACGACGGGGTCCACACCGAGCGAGCCGACGATCGGCGAGATGATGCCGGCCGCGGTGATCGCACCCACCGACACCGAGCCGATGGCGAAGTGCAGCACCGCCGCGATCAGCCAGGCCAGCAGGATGCTGATCACCACCGGCGCGCTCTCGTTGACCGAGAAGAGGCTCTCGAGCGTCTGGTCCATGCCGCTCTCGGCGATCACCGCACCGAGCGATCCACCGACGCCGGTGACGAGCAGGATCTCGCCGGTCGTCTGGAAGCCAGACCCGAGCACGCCGCCCACCCCGTCGGCGCCGATCGAGGTCCGCACCATGAGGAAGGCGATGAGCAGTCCCAGGAAGAGGGCGATGTTCGCGTCCCCCAGGAAGGTGAGCACGGGGTTGGAGGCACCAGCCACACCGGCGATCGCACCACTGGCGATCAGCACGAGCGGCACGAGGATCGGCAGCAGCCGCACCCACAGCGGCAGCGCCGCCGCGCGCCCGGCGACCGGACCGTCCTCCGCCTCGACCAGCGCACCGTCCGCGTTCCCAGCGGCCTCGCGGTCGAAGTCCCGGTCGTAGTCGCTGGCCTCGTTCCAGTAGCCCCGTCCCAGCAGCAGCCGGAACAGGAACGTCGTGACGAGGGCCGTCGTGAGTCCGATCGGCAGCCCGTAGAGCAGGTACTCGCCCAGCGGCACCTCCATCAGACCGGCGATGGCGACAGCTGCGAGGCCGGGGACCACGAAGACGTAGCCGGCGAAGATGCCGATGGCCATGGCGCCGGCCAGCCACGGCAGGCCGTGGCGACGGTCGACGGCCGGCGCAGACTCCTTGGCCATCGGCGCGGCCAGCACCACCTGCACGTCGACGTAGATGGACGGGAAGATGGTCGCGAGCGTCCCGGCCATCGCGTACGGCAGGCGGCGGCCCACCCGGTGGGCGAGGATCTCGACGAGGTCGCTGAACGTGCCCATCGCGTGCAGCAGCGCGCCGATCAGGACGCCGAACCCGATGAGCAGGCCGACCTCGGCCATGATCTCGCCGAACCCGCCGGTGATCTGGGTGACGGTGCCCTCGGCGCCGAGGCCCGTGGCGAGGCCCAGGTAGATGCAGGCCAGCAGGAGCGAGATCACCGGGTCGACCTTGAACCTGATGATCAGCAGGATCGCGCCGAGGATCGCGATCGCAGAATGCAGTACTTCCATGCTCGACTCCCGATAGTCGGCCGCCCGTGACGGGCCCACGCTAGGGCACCCGGCACCCTGGGCCACTCCTCCGTCTCCCGGTGCGGCGCAGGAGGTGCCGAGACAAGGGAACCCCACCGGGCCGGCGCTGCGTCGTACCGACGACACGAGCCCGACAGGGACGCGAGCACGGCAGGGACTGGGGACCGGATGGACGACGAGGCAGCCTTCGCGGCGTACGCCGACGAGGCGTGGCCGACGCTGGTGCGGGCCGCCGTGTTCCTCGGGTGCTCCGCTCCCGACGCCGAGGACGCCGCGCAGACGACCCTGGTCAAGTGCTACCGGTCGTGGACCCGGGTGAGCGGCGCCGACAACCGCGAGGCCTACGTCTACCGGATGCTCGTCAACACCGTCCGCGACAGCCACCGCCGGCCGTGGCGGCGCGAGCGCTCGCACGCCGACGTGCCGCACCGGGCCGAGGGCCGCGACCCGCACGGAGCCGTCGAGGTCGCCGACGCCGTCCACCGTGCCCTCGCCGGGCTGAGCAAGCCGAACCGCGACGTCGTCGTGCTGCGCTACTTCGTCCAGCTCACCGAGGCGCAGACCGCCGCCGCGCTCGGCATCGCGCCCGGCACGGTCAAGAGCCGCCTCTCCCGCGCGCTGTCGGCCCTCTCCGCCGACCGCCACCTCGCCGACCTGCAGCCCGACGCCTCCGGGAGGAGCTGACCATGACCGACCTCGAGCGACTCTGGGACGACCTGCCGGTCGGACCCGCCCCCACCGCCGCGATCCTCCGCGAGGGGCGCGTACGGCGCCGCCGCGGCCTGCGCCGTCCCGTCGGGACCCTCGTCGGCCTCGGCGCCCTCGGCGCGGCCTTCCTGACCGGCGTCCACGTCGCCGGCCCACCCGACGTGCCCGGCGGCGGCCCGGGCGGACCGACCGCCGACCTGCCGACGGGCGAGGCGTCCTTCCACGGCGAGCTGGTGGCGGCGGGCTCGTGCGAGGCACTCCTCGAGCACTACGTCACCCGCGGCCAGGACCTCGTCGGCCCGTTCGGGTGGAAGCAGCCCCGCATGCTGTTCGGAATGGGCGCGGAGTTCCCGGTCGATCTCCAGGGGACAGCTCGCGACGTCCGGCAGGCGTACACAGCGAAGGTCGACCGCGCCACCGGCAGCGACACCGGCACCAACGTCCAGGAGTCCGGGGTCGACGAGCCGGACGTCGCGAAGACCGACGGCGAGGTCCTCTACCGCATCTCGGGCAGCGTGCTCCGCTCCTACGACGTCACCGGCGAGGAGGTGGCGCCGCTGGGCGAGGTCGCGCTGCCCGGCGCGGGCGACGGAGAGATCCTCCTCGTCGCCGACACGGTCGTCGCCCTGCAGCAGCGGGGCCTCCGTGGGGACGCCGGCGGGCGCGTCTTCACCGTGGACGTGGGCTCGCCGGCGGCGATGGAGGTCGTCGAGCAGGTCGACCTCGACTCGCCGGTGGTCGCGGCCCGGCAGCACGGCGACGTGGTGCGGCTGGTGCTCTCCACCGGCCTGCCGGAGCTCGTTTTCCTCGAGCCGGGGCGGCGCAGCGGCCTGACCCGGTCCGAGGCGGCGAGGGCCAACCGGCAGGTGGTCGCCGACACCACCATCGCCGACTGGCTCCCGCGAGCCGCGCGCGACGGCGGCGCGGAGGAGCAGCTGTCGGACTGCGCGGACGTCGCCATCCCCCGGGCCGAGCTCCCCCTCGGCACCACCACCGTCGCCGGGTTCGCCGCCGGGGAGCCCGAGGGGTGGGACGTCACCGCGGTCGCCGCCGACGCCTCCACGACGTACTCGTCGACCGACCACCTCTACCTCGCCTCGGCGGCCGTCGACCCGTGGGGCTGGTGCGGCCCCGGCGCGCGGTGCGCCTGGGGCGGGTCGACCGGCCAGGGAACCACCCACCTCTTCGACCTCGAGCTCACGGGCACCGGCACCCGGTACGCCGGCGCAGGACAGGTCGACGGTGCGGTCCGGGACCGGTGGGCGATGGACGAGGTCGACGGCGTCCTCCGCTTGGCCCTCTCCCCCACGACGGAGACCGACGCGGCCAGCTCCGTCGTGACGATGCGCCGCCGGGGCGACGAGCTCGTGGAGGTCGGCCGCCTGGACGGCATCGCGCCCCGTGAGGACATCACCTCGGTGCGGTGGTTCGACGACCTCGCGATCGTGGTCACCTTCCGCCAGGTCGACCCCCTCTTCACCATCGACCTGACCGACCCCGCAGCACCGCGGCTGCTCGGTGAGCTGAAGGTCCCCGGCTTCAGCGCCTACCTCCACCCGCTGGGCGAGCGGCGGCTGCTGGGCATCGGCGAGGGCCCCCAGCGGCGGGAGGACGGCCGGCGCACCTGGGGCGCCCAGGCCGGCCTGTTCAAGGTCACCGACCTCACCGACGTCCGCCGCCTCGACACCGTCGACTACGGGAGCGCCACCCGCGCCGGGGCCGCGACCGACCCCCGTCAGCTGACCTGGCTGCCCGAGCGGCGGACCGTGCTGACCGTGGTCCAGCGGGGACACACCGGCTTCGTCTCGGTGCTCACCCTCGACGAGGGGGAGCTGGGCAACCGGATGGTCGAGGCCGAGCGCGGCGCGGACGTCGACGCCCTCCGGATCGTGCCCCTGCCCGACGGGCGCGTCGTCCTGGTGAGCGACAGCGACGCGTCCTTCCTCGCCCTGGAGGAGTGAGGGCCGACACAGACCCTCCTTCGGGGTGGGTATTGCCACCTCTGCGGTGGCTAAAGGCGGCGTGACGCGGCCCGGGAGCTGGCATGGGGTTCCCGGGTCGCGTCATGTCCGGAGCCACGTCGTGGATCCGCCGATGGATCGGCGCGGCCCTCGTCGCGAGGGTAAAGAGTAGGAAAGGCTACCCTCAGTGCAGCGCCGCTCGTCCTAGGAGAACCCATGTCTCGCCGTCGCCCCCTCGCTCGTCTTCCCCTTGCTGCCCTCGCGCTGCTGCCGGTCCTGGCCATCTCGGCCTGCGGACTCCTCGGCTCCGAGGAGGAGGCCGACCTGCAGGTCTACTCCGCGCGGCACTACGACCTCGAGGAGGCCTTCGCGGGGTTCACCGAGGACACCGGCCTGACCGTCCAGTTCCTCCACGGCGACGACGACGAGCTGCTCGAGCGGCTCAAGGCCGAGGGCGAGGACACGCCCGCCGACGTCTTCATGACCGTCGACGCCGGCATGCTCTGGAACGCCGCCGAGCAGGGCCAGCTCGCCCCGGTCGACTCCCCCGCCCTGGAGGCGGCGGTCCCCGAGGACCTGCGGGACCCGGAGGGCCGGTGGGCCGGCCTGGCGATGCGGGCCCGCACCGTGATGTACAACCCGGACGCGGTCGACCCCTCCGAGCTCGACGCCGCCGACACCTACGCCGGCCTCGCCGACCCGAAGTGGGAGGGACGGCTCTGCATGCGCGACGAGACCGCCTCCTACACCCAGTCCCTCGTGGCCAGCCTGATCGACCTGCACGGCCGCGAGCGCGCCCAGGAGATCGTCGAGGGCTGGGTGGCCAACGACGTCGAGGTGATGAGCAACGACATCGAGCTGCTCGAGGCCATCGACGCGGGCGGCTGCGACGTCGGCATCACCAACCACTACTACCTCGCGCGCCTGCTCGAGGAGGACCCCGACTTCAACGTCGAGCCCTACTGGGCGAGCCAGGAGGGCGACGGCGTGCACGTGAACATCTCCGGCGCCGGGGTCGTCGCCGCCAGCGACAGCAAGGCCGACGCCCAGCGGCTCGTCGAGTGGCTGGCGACCGACGGGCAGAACGCCTTCGTCGACGCCAACCACGAGTTCCCGGTGAACCCCCAGGTCGAGCCCGAGCCGCTCATCGCCGGCTTCGGCGAGTTCGAGCGGATGCCGGTCGACGCGGCGGCGTACGGCTCGCTCAACGCCGAGGCGGTCGAGGTCCTGGACGCGGCCGGCTACCGGTGAGCCCGGCCGGGCGACCGGCCTGGTCGCTGCTCGTCCTGCTCGTCGCGGCAGCGGTGGCCAGCCCCGTGCTGGCCGTGACCGGGTACGCCGCGGCGCAGGGCGTGCCCGACCCGCCCGGCGGGGCGCTCGGCATGGCCGTCACCACCGCCGTCCTGCTGCTCCTCGTCGCCGCCGGCACGGGGGTGCTCGGGACGGGGCTGGCGTGGCTGGTCACCGCCCACGACTTCCCCGGTCGCCGGGTCCTCAGCTGGCTCCTCGTGCTGCCGCTGGCGATGCCCGCCTACATCCTGGGCTTCGTCTTCCTGTCGACCTTCGACTACGCCGGCCCCGTGCAGTCGGGGCTCCGGTCGGTCCTCGGCGAGGCGTCCCCCGAGCTCCCCGTGCGCTCGGTCGGCGGCGCCGCGGTGGTGCTGGTGCTCACCCTCTACCCCTACGTCTACCTGATGGCCCGGGCCGCGTTCCTCGAGCTCGCGCCGACGGCGTACGACGCGGCGCGCACGCTCGGCGCCGGCCGGTGGCGCGCGTTCCGCACGGTGCTCCTGCCCCTCGCCCGGCCCTCGCTGGCGGCCGGCCTCGCGCTCGTCATGATGGAGACCCTCACCGACTTCGCGACCGTCCAGTACTTCGGCGTGCGCACCCTCTCGGTCGGCGTCTATCTCGCGTGGAAGGGCAGCTTCCAGGTGGCCTCCGCCATCAGCATCGCGCTCCTCGTGCTGCTCGCCGCGGTGGTGGTGCTGGCCCTCGAACGGGTGCTGCGCGGCCGGGCCCGCTACCACCAGCGCGGCGGACGGGGCCGGGGCCTCGAGCAGCTGGCCCTCACCGGCGGCCGCGCCTGGGCAGCGACCGCCGCCTGCGCGGCGGTCGTCGGAGCGGCCTTCGCCCTCCCCGTGGCGCGGTTGGTCGCCTGGGCCGTCAGCGGCATCCGGGACCAGCCCGGTCGGATGGTCGACGAGCGGTTCGGCGAGCACCTGTCGAACAGCGCCAGCGTCGCGGCGCTGGTCGCGGTCGCTTGCGTGGCCGTCTCCCTGCTGATGGCGCACACCCTGCGGCTCGGCGCCGGGCGGGTGGTCCGGGGCGCGGCCCAGCTGACGACGTTCGGCTACGCCGTCCCCGGCGCGGTCATCGGGATCGGCGTGCTCGCGGTCTTCGGCCTCGCCGACCGGCTCCTCGAGGCCGTGGGCGTCGAGGGCGGCACGGGCGTGCTGGTGACCGGGTCGGTCCTCGGCGTGCTCGCCGCGTACGTCGTCCGCTTCACCGGGCCGGCGTACCAGGCCATCGACGCCAGTTTCTCGCGGGTGCCGCCGCCGGTGAGCATGTCCGCGCAGACCCTCGGCGCGGGGCCCCGCCGCCTGCTCACCCGGGTCCACCTGCCCCTCGTCCGGCCGGGGGTCGCCGTCGCCGCGACGCTGGTCGTCATCGACGCGGTGAAGGAGCTGCCGCTCGTCCTGCTGCTGCGCCCCTTCGGCTTCACCACCCTCTCGGTGTGGGTCTACGAGCTGGCGTCGGAGAACTTCTGGGAGCAGGCGGCGCTGCCCGCCCTGCTCATCGTGGCCGTCGCCGTCGTCCCGGTCGCCGTGCTCACCCGCGCCTCCCGCCCCGCCGACCTGGCCGCCGAGGTGGTCCGGTGAGGAGCACGGACGGCGCGGCCCTGGTCCTCGAGGCGGTCGACAAGCGGTACGGGTCGGTGCACGCCGTGCGCTCCCTCGACCTCGCGCTCGGGGCGGGCGAGGTGCTCACCCTCATCGGCCCCTCCGGCTGCGGGAAGTCGACCCTCCTGCGCCTCGTGGCCGGTCTGGAGCGGCCCGACGACGGACGGCTGACCATCGCCGGCACGGTGGTGGCCGACGGCCGGACCTGGGTGCCGCCGGAGCGCCGGCGGGTCGGGCTGGTCTTCCAGGACCACGCGCTCTTCCCCCACCTCGACGTGGCCCGCAACATCGCCTTCGGGCTGGACGACCTCCCCCGGGCCCAGCGCTCGGCCCGGGCCGAGGAGGTGCTGGAGCTGGTCGGGCTGCGCCACCTCGCCCGGCGTCACCCGCACGAGCTGTCGGGCGGCGAGCAGCAGCGCGTCGCCCTGGCGCGGGCGCTCGCACCCCGCCCCGCGGTCGTCCTGCTCGACGAGCCGTTCTCCAGCCTCGACGAGAACCTCCGCGCGCAGGTGCGTGCCGACACCCTGGCGGTCCTGCGCGAGACCGGCAGCGCGGCCGTGCTCGTCACCCACGACCAGGGCGAGGCCCTGTCGCTGGGCGACCGCCTGGCGGTCCTGCGCGGCGGCGTCGTGGAGCAGGTCGGCAGCCCCGTGGAGGTCTACGAGGCCCCGACCACCCGCTTCGTCGCCGGCTTCATGGGCGAGGCCGACTACCTGCCGGCGCACGTCCACGACGCGCTGCTGACCTCGGAGATCGGCATCGTCTCGACCGTGCCCGGCTGGGGCCACACCGACGTCGACGTGGAGGTGATGCTCCGACCGCACGAGGTCGCGCTCACCGTCGACCGCGCGTCAGCCGCCGTCGTGGAGGGCGTGGAGTACCACGGCGCGTTCGTCCTGCACCGGGTCCGCCTGCCCTCGGGCCGGACGCTGCGCTCCTGGCAGCAACACTCCGTGCGTCACGAGGTCGGCACGCGGGTCGCCGTCAGCGTCGTGCCGGGCGCCCGGCCGGTGCTGCTGCGGGGCGACGAGGCGCTGACCGCCCCGCCGGGTCCGACGGCCTGACGGCGGGCGCGTCCTCGCCGCCGGACGACCGCGGGCAGGCGGCCCGCGCGGCCGACGAGCCACCACGCTGCCAGGCCCACGGCGAACGACGCGAGGACGGCGGCGAGCGGCGCGCGCTGCTCCAGGTGGGGGTAGACCTGCCAGTGGGTGAGGTAGACCCACAGCGAGGAGGCGGCGAGGAGCCCGGCCAGCCGGGCCACCGCAGCCGGCACCCGCAGGCACGGCACCCAGACCAGGGCGAGGACGCCGACGGCCACCACGGCCTCGCGCACCGGGTCCCCGAAGAAGCCGGGCACGGTCGCCAGCACCAGGGCCGAGACCACCAGCCGGTGCCGCCACGTGGTCGCCCGCGCCGTCGCCCACCCCAGCGCGACGAGCCAGAACAGCACGTGCGCGCGGTGGAGGTCGTCACCGCCGCGAGGCTCGAGCACGTCGTAGCGGGTGGTGAGCGCCGCGATCGAGAGCGCGATCGGGAACCAGAACGGCCACCGCCGGTCGAGCCGGTCGACCCACGGCAGCGAGACCAGCGCCGCGACCCCGAGCAGGGTGGCGACCAGCGCCTCCACGAACCACAGGTGCCACGCCGGCTCCGCCCACGACGGCGGGCCGAGCAGGCCGTTGACCAGCAGCGCCGTCGCCCAGGGATAGGCGCCGGTGAGCGCGGTGACGCCGGCGAGGAAGACCACCGACGGCACCGCGACGCGCGCGGCACTGCGCAGCAACCGACGCGCCCGATGGCCCCGCGGGGCGCCCGTGAGGTGGAAGCGGGCGAGGTTGAAGCCCACGAGCGCGAGGAGCAGGTGCGCGCCGCCGGGCAGCGCGACGAGGTCGGCGTGGGAGGCCACGATCGCCACGATGGCGGCGGCGCGCAGGAGCACTCCCGTCTCGACGGTCCGGCCCCACCGCCGGGGGGGGGGGGGGGGGGGGGGCGGGCCCCCCCGGGGGTCCCCCCCCCCCCCCCCCCCACCATGGGCCGCCGGGGGCGGCGACC